>DATAAU010000130.1:0-8032 GCA_036259955.1 Nitrososphaera sp.
ATTGGAAGTGGATAGCGCCACCCAAAAATGTTGACGTAATAATGGTCGCCCCTAAGGGTCCAGGACAGCGGGTTCGTGAGCTCTATCAAGAGGGATTTGGCACCCCGTCACTTGTTGCGGTTTATCAGGATCATAGTGGCAAAGCGTGGGATAGGGTCCTTGCTATGGCAAAGGCAATAGGCAGCACACGGCCCGGCGTTCTACAAACTACGTTTAAAGAAGAAGTAGAGACTGATTGGTTTGGCGAACAGGTTGACCTGTGTGGTGGAGCTCATACGATGATGATGAACGCCTTTGAGACTCTTGTCGAGGCTGGCTATCAGCCTGAGGTTGCATATTTTGAATGTCTTCATGAATTGAAGCTGATAGTTGATTTGGTGCAAAAGTATGGTATTGCAGGAATGTACAACCGGGTGAGTGAAACGGCAAGGTACGGAGGTCTTACTCGTGGGCCGTATGTCCTAGACAAAGAAGCCAAAAAGAAGATGGAAGACGTCCTCAAGCAGATTCAGTCAGGTGAATTTGCTGAGGAGTGGATCAGCAAATACAAGAAAGATGGTAAGAACTCCTTTGCGCGCTATATGAAGGAGATTGAAAATCATCAAATAGAAAGGGTGGGCAGAGATATGCGAAGAATGATGTGGCCAGACGTACCTGAAGTTTAATCTAGAGAAAATCCATCTTTTTATGTTTTCAAGTTAAACCCGTAGAAGAGAAAGTAAGCTCAGAAATGAGCAACGCGACTAGCAAGAGGTAGCGCACATAAAGCTGCTCTCTATTTTCTATATCCTTCCTTGATATTTTCTCTGATATGATTAATAATGACTGGAAGGGGGGTACCTGGCCCAAAATTGCCAGTCACTCCCTGTTTTTCCAGCTCCTTTCTATCGCTTTCAGGTATTATGCCGCCTCCAACGACCAAAATATCTCCTCCTCCTCTCTCTTTAAGAAGTCTTGCCACCTTTGGAAACAAGGTCAAGTGAGCGCCGTTTAGCAAACTCATTGCCACTACGTCGACATCTTCATCGATAGCCATATTGGCAATCTGTTCTGGTGTACAGAACAACCCAGAATAAATGACCTCCATGCCGGCATCACGAAAAGCTCTGCATATTACTAGGGCTCCCCGGTCATGTCCATCTAGTCCGAGCTTGCAAACAAGAACTCGTATTGGCCTTTTTTGCTGTTGTTGAGCCACCGACATTCTACGGGTTGGAATTGGGCTTTCTACTTAAAATATTTTCTTTAATTTTACCACAAACAAGTAAAATGAGGGTATATACTCTAACTCCTAAACAGCAATAGAAACGACAAATTTCTTGCCCTTGCCGCCGTTGCTTTCTCTATATAGACCATATCCTGTGTTGCATCACTTTCGAACTTTCCAAAATGACACTAGATGATATAGCTGTTCGTTTTACTATATATCAAATCTTCGATCTATTTCTTTCTTAATCAATAAGCGTTTCAATAGAAATGTCAGATTGCTTGCTAAGTTCATTAACTCGCATTTGTCACATATCGAAAGGTTACTACACTCACCATCTTCTGTAAGATTGGTGTAGCACTTAGTCACCATCCAAAAGGAGTGAATTCATAAATACAAAAAGCAAACATACCATCTTACATGTCCTCCCCACAATCTTCCTCCGCCTCATCATCGGAAGTCGAGGAGCTCAGGACAAGAGCCGTTAGAGAGCAAGTAGACCTTTATAGACAGCTTAAAGAACAACTGATCAATGAAGTCGAGAAATATCAAAGAGAAGGCAAACACAAACTTGCCGACATAATATCTGATTCGCTCAGAGAATAAAACAAAAATTTAGCCTATTTGGTAACCAATAGACAACAGCATTTTCCTATGAATCAAATTATCAGTGCAGACTATATTGACTTTTCATTATCGTCTCTATTCTACTAGCGTTTATGATGTGATATTCAATCTTACATGGAGGGTCGTTGGGAGTGATGCGTGTCATGTACGACTAGAGAGGATAACTTGCATTTGGGACTCTGAGAAGCATATAGCTACACGGATCACACGTTCTCCCCCAGAAGAGCGATTAACGTTGGAGAAAGAAGAAGTATGTCTCAACCTAACCCGATCCTGAAGAACTAATATTATATATGCAGATTATTACATCCCGGTGTGCTTCCCATAGTAGAGCGTTTGCTTGCAGGTGAGCGACGCGCTCTTGCAAGAGCAATATCAATTGTAGACAATGACGAACCCGAGTCTCGCGAAATCATAAAGCAGATTTTCAGCAAGACAGGCAATACAAGGACAGTGGGTTTTACAGGCCCTGGTGGTGCGGGTAAAAGCTCGCTTGTTGGCAAGTTAATACCAGAATACGAAGCACTTGGATACAAGGTTGCAGTGCTTGCAGTCGACCCTACAAGCCCCATCACGGGTGGGGCTATATTAGGAGATAGGGTCAGAATGCAAGGCAACCTTGGCAACGAAAAAGTATTCATGAGAAGTATGGCATCAAGGGGAGCAATGGGAGGTATTTCAAAATCACTCAGAAACGCAATCAGAATCCTTGATGTGGCCGGTTACAATATTGTCCTTATCGAAAGCGTTGGTGCAGGCCAACTTGAGGTTGAAATCTCCAAAGTCGTCGATCTTACAGTGGTTGTATTCACACCGCATACTGGAGACAACGTTCAAGCCGTAAAGGCGGGGCTTACGGAAATAGGCGACATTTATGTGGTAAATAAGGCAGATCTGGAAGGTGCTACTAGCCTCTATCAAACAATACTGGATCTCATTGGCGATACTAATAGAAAACCCATGGTTCTTAAGGCATCTGCAAAGACTGGAGCAGGTGTGGATGAACTAGCCAAGAATATTGATAAGTTACTAAAAGAAAAAAGCATTAATTATAAAGAACGCGAGAGAAAGATGCTGGAGGATGAGTTAACAGATATGATTTTAAATAACCTCGAGAATAAGGTTTCCTCTATGCTTGCTCAGGACAGAAAATATTCTGAGTTCATCGACAGATTGGCAAGAAAAGAGATCGATCCTTACGTTGCGGCAGAAGAACTGACGACTATCCTCTTTAGGTGATAAAAGTATGGCAAGTGAGACTTTCAAGACTGATTCAAACATTCCCGTTGAGCGAGTATTTACAAGAAATGAACTGAAAAATTATGATGGGGGGCTTGCTGAAGAAGAGCCTGGCAAGTATCCGTATACCCGGGGCCTGTATCCAGAGATGTATCGTGAGCGACTATGGACCATGCGCCAATACAGCGGCTTTGGTAGTGCAGAAGAAACAAACAAGCGTTTCAAGTTCTTGCTAGACCATGGTCAGACGGGTCTTTCACTGGCATTTGACCTGCCAACTCAGACTGGCAGAGATTCAGATGACCCACAGGCGGAGGGTGAAATTGGAAGGACGGGTGTGTCCATCACTTCGATAAAGGACATGATGACTTGTTTTAACAGCATACCTCTTGACAAGGTTAGCACTTCAATGACTATCAACTCCACTGCATCTACTCTGTTGTCGCTTTACATCACTGTTGCTGAGAACCAAGGAGTGTCGCCTGACCAGTTGCGTGGCACGACTCAGAACGATATTCTGAAGGAATACATCGCACGAAACACTTACATCTATCCGCCCAAGCCCTCGATGCGCCTAATAGGTGACATGATAGAATATTGCTCTAAGAAAGTTCCACAATGGTATCCCGTCAGTATTTCTGGTTATCATATGAGAGAAGCTGGTTGTAACGCTGTGCAAGAGCTGGCCTTCACCTTTGCAAATGCAATTGAATACATCAACACCTGTACAAGCAGAGGACTTAATGTTGATGACTTTGCTCCTAGGCTTTCGTTCTTTTTCTGCTGCACTATGGAATTCTGTGAAGAAATTGCCAAGTTCAGAGCAGCTCGGAGGATCTATGCGAAAATAATGAAAGAGAAGTTTCATACAACCAATCCTAAATCGCAGCATCTCCGCTTCCACGTTCAGACGTCTGGCGAATCACTTACTGCTCAACAAGTCGACAATAATATTGTAAGAGTTGCAACGGAGGCCCTTGCTGCAGTACTAGGAGGATGTCAGTCATTGCATACCAATTCTCGTGATGAAGCACTTGCACTTCCAACTGAAGAGTCAGTCAAAATCGCACTCCGGACTCAGCAGATAATCGCTACAGAGACAGGAGTCCACAAAACTGTGGATCCAATGGGAGGCTCCTATTACATTGAATACCTTACAGCCAAGATAGAAGAAGAAGTTAACGAGTATCTGAAGAGGATAGAATCTATGGGAGGTGCACTAGTCGCAGTTGAGAAGGGTTTCTTCCAAGAAGAGATCAGAAATAACGCCTATCAATTGAAGAAAGAAATTGATGAAAACAAGCGCATCATAGTAGGTGTTAACAAGTATCAAGATGAGCATGAGGTCGAGCCCAAGATCAACAGAATAGATCCATTGTTGGAGCAAAAACAATTAGCAAATGTCAAAGAATTCAAAAGTAATCGCGACAAATTAAAGGTTGACCAAGCGCTGTCACAACTCCAAAAAGCAGCTGAGAAAGATGATGACAACTTGATGCCCCATATCATCAACGCGGTTAAGAGCTATAGTACACTTGGAGAAATTAGCAGCACTTTGCGAACTGTTTTCGGGAGATATGAACCAAAGATATCTTTTTAGACTTTAAGGAGAACCCGCTGGTGGGAATAAGAATTAGGTTCGTTCGAGTGGGGTGGTAGCTATGGCTCTACCAATTAATAAGTTGGATAGGTCTGCCTATGTAGCCTAATGTAGGAGAATAAAGGCTCAGATTCGAAGACGAGAACAATTTCTGTGGATTGCCACTTTCATGTCGCTAAAGAGTTGGAAATTTATGATTCCTTCACAGTTAATGACTTCAAAAGTACTGAAGCAGGTAAAGAAAATAAGATGTACATAGGGAACGTGTTTTAACAAGCTCGTTAATGGAAAGATAGTTGCTGGTCAGGATGAGGTCTGCATCTTAAATTTTTTTGTAGGAGCAATTTGAAGTATGTCTGTTAGAATAACATGTATTGTTTTCTGCTCTTTAGAATACTCTTTTTCATATTGAGCATTCAGCTTTTGAGGGATCTCGTGCATCAAATACGACATAGTATCCTGTCCTGAGACCTTCTTTGCATATGTAATCAAATAATTGAAACAAGCCTTCGTGAAATCGATTATGTTTGTCTGAGATCACTTTCAACTCAAACAACCTTTTTACGCCATTTTTTTCTATACTAATTACATCCGCAAAATCTGCTCCTTCACTTACCTGTTTGTATTGTGTTGAGTTCATATAGATTCTAGCTCCTCGAAGAAATGCCATGAATTGGGACTGAGCAATTTCTTCATGCGCCTTCTTAAGGCGAGTACAGACTTTAGAATTATCCCAAAGCGCCCTGAAGCCATCTCTCTCAACAAAGGCTTTGAGATCTAGAAGATGTTTTTTCCTCCTGTAACTCAACGGCTTCTACCAACCTGCCAGTGGTGATACCTTCTTCTGTTACTGGAATGATTTTGCGTAGTATTGCTCTTACCTGATTGTAGAGATACTCTCTATAGGCTTGTCTCTATGCGATATGATAGTAAACAGTAGACAAAGAGCAAAGGATACACGATCAATAATACCCATTGATAGTGAAAAAATGAAAAGAACATGATGATAATGTCTGTCAGGTCCACCGAAGTACCGCCAAAAGAAATGTCAGACGCAAACTATCCGTGATAAGTTATCTTTGACGATATAATTCCAGAGCCTGGTTTAAATGATTGTTAAATACCAGAAAACAACTAGGGTTACTACAATGCAAAACGCGGAGAAACTGATCCAGCAAACTTCAAGTTTGAAGCATAACTCAATCCATTAGATTAAATAAACTCTATTGGATTTCTATCATAAAATGAGAGTGGATCATATAGCTATTGCAGTTAACAATGTGCAACAGGCACTAACCGACTATCAAAAAATACTCAATGTTAACGAACTGAAAATAGAGGAGGTTCCCAATGAAAAGGTTAGAGTCGCAATGCTGATGCTCGAAGACACTAGAATTGAATTAATGGAACCGATGGCTGCCGATAGTCCAATTTCAAAGTTCCTACAAGAACGAGGGGAGGGCATACATCATATCGCAATCACAGCTGACAACATCGAAAAGGATGTTGCACGCGCCTCTGAGAATGGTATGAGAATGCTTGGCGGACTGCGTACAGGCTCTTACGGCCGTAAGATCACATTTATACACCCCAAATCACTTCACGGCGTGCTGACAGAGTTCTGTGAAGCGCCGCCCGAGTCTGAAGACGCTGCGAAAGAATAACAATAAAGAAACACTCGGATTTTGTTTTGTATTGCACGGTTGCGAACAGCTTACCAAACTGCTGACTGAAAGCGTGGAGAGAAACCATGCAGATGCGCTCCTGCTCTCCGGCGGGCTTGATAGTAGCATCTTGGCAAGTATACTACGACCGGAATACTCTCTTTCGGTTGGGTTTGGACGGGCTGCTCCTGATCTTGTCTATGCGCGACAGGTTGCGGAAAGATACTGCAAACACCATGTTGAGATTGTTTTTGGACCAAACAAAATGGCAGAATTAGTCGAGCAGGTCATACAAATTTTTAGAACATTTGATCCGATAGAAATCCGGAATTCTGCTGTGGCTCTTGCAGGCATCGAGTGGGCAAAAAGTGATGGTTATTCTAGCATAATGACTGGCGACGGTGGCGATGAGCTCTTCGCGGGCTACAACTATTTGTCTCGCTATTATTCTGACATGCAAAGGTTTGATTTGGAGCTCAAACGTTTATGGAAGATTATGCACTTTTCTTCAAAAAGACTAGGCGAACTTGCGGGCATCGATGTGAAAACTCCTTTCCTGGATGAGACGTTTGCCTTTTTTGCAAAAGAAATCAATGTGAGTGAAAAAGTGGGCATACATGATGGCAAAAAGTGGGGCAAGTTTATTCTGAGAAGATGCTTTGAGCCTGCATTGGGTCCACTAGTATGGAGATCGAAGTTTGCACAGGAGCAAGGAGCTGCCACTGATCGTTACGAACGATACATTGAAGAAATGATCGACGACTTGACTTTTGCAAATAAGAAAAGAATAGCTGAAGAGCAAGAGAATGTCAAAATAAGAAGCAAGGAACATCTTCATTATTATGCCATTTTCAGAAGCTACTTCCCTCCGCCAAAAGAGGAAGGAAAAGACGATGATAGTTGCACATCTCGTTGCTCCGATTGTCGAGGATGCATTGCACCTGATACTAAGTTTTGCAGAAAGTGTGGCGCTTTTCCTGTTGTGCCACTTTCACTTTGAATACTTACGAGGCTTTTTTGTAAAAATTCTCTTGCAACCATCGCAACAAAAGTAGTACGTCTTACCATGATGCTCATGGCTAATTGCAAGTTCCTGATGCATTTCAATACCGCAAACAGGATCAACAACAGCCATATGATTACTATGCAAAGACTCTACGTATTTATTGTTTACCAAGAGCAATGATAGGATTTTATTTTTTCAAAGTCAAAGTTCTTTGATGAAGGTCGACGCATCCACTTGAACTCGAGATAAAGTCGGTTGCCCATCTGAGACAGTACCTCGTTTCCATTTCTCATCTAGGATGACAGAAAAATTAGCGCCCAATTATAAACTGCGACCTGTCGGCAATTGACTCTTGTTACCGATTTTATATATTGTATCATCCAATAACATCTGTAAACTTTTATTTTTTAGAAAGCAAAAAATAGAAAAAGCGGAGTCCGGTTGCCCAGACATTGTCGAAATCCTGAGTTTACGGAATTGACCTGCTGTACAGCTTTCCTTCAAGTGCTAGCTTGTACATTTCGGCCACGTATGGGTTCTTGGCTGGTGTTTCTGCACCCAGTTCGACCAATCTAGCGTATACTCTGACTACATAAGCCAGAGCACCCATGAATGCCACGACGACACCCATGTTAAACATCCAGTGGTTCGGAACTGCGAAGATTTCTTCGACGAACCAGAAGTGCCAC
>DATAAU010000131.1:0-11027 GCA_036259955.1 Nitrososphaera sp.
CAGACCATCTGTACTCAAACTAACTTGAATAAATACATCACAAATTGAGTCAGCAGCACCACCCCAATGACTCTTTGCTATTCGCTGTTATCTAATCTTGTGAAGCTCGACTTATGGATTTAATCAAGGAAGTGTAAAAATCAAATTGTTTACCCCCGACCTACTCATCCAAGCATTGCTATCAATGCAATTGGACCCTGCACAAAGGAGAGAACAAATAAACTAATAAACCAACAACTACGCATTGAGATTCTTGGAAAGTTTCTGTTAAATGCACAACCATAGTTTCTCGAACTCTTGTCCGCGGTAAAGTGAGCATGTTCTTATCATAGAGTGATCTAAGAAGGGAAACAAAAATAAATGACATTATGTTAGTCTAACTAAGTAGTAGGTTAACTCAACATTACAATGAATAATAACGACAACGTTTTGGTTTTTTCTCATGAACAGGATGTTGACGGTTTGTTCTCCGCTGCGGTGTTGAAGCTGGTATATCCACATTCTGAGGTGATATTGACAAACTACGGTTTTGAAAATATGCTTGCAGTCAAGGATAAGATTCTTTCCTTTACGCAATCATCTAATTCGGGGACAATCATAATCTCAGATATTGGAATAAATCATGAAAGTTACCTGCCTATATTCGAAGCACTTAGCATTTCAAAACAAAAAGGTTTCTCAAACATATGGATAGACCATCACGTATGGCCAGGAGAAATGGAAGAGATATTTTCTCCGATCTGTGAAATGGTGCTCTACTCTGAAAGTGGAATCGGAAGCAACGAACCGAAGAAATGTGCCACTGAACTCTGTAATGAACGCTTTGCACCTACCAGCATATATGCAAAGACTCTTGGATCTATTGCACATAGAACGGACTTTCCCGATTCTGCCCGCTTTCCATTGCCTCCTTTGACCGGCCTCATTTCATACTATTTAGGAAAAAAAGAGTTGAATCACAAGCTTTATTCTGTGATTTTAGAGAGCGTATGCCGCGGCATCTTGTGGAACACCGAGATGCAAGATGATATGATTGAAGCGTCTCGTTTAATAGACGAATCTATTGCGAGGTCAATAAATTTGGCCGTCATCAGAGAATTTGATTTTAAACCTTCGACTTCAGTTGATAAAGAGGTCAGCAAAGTAAGGGTAGCGATATCAAAGGCCGACTCATATGTAAGCAGATCAATTCTTTTAGGTAAAATTATTGATGGCAACGAAATTGACCTAGCCATTGCGTATACCCAGGAAGGTAAGTTAAGCTTAAGACGAAGCCACCGAATAACCGAGGGGGAAATCCAAATAGATTGCAGTATTATTGCCAGTGCATTTCGTGAAGGTGGAGGGCATCCAGGAGCCGCTGGTGGATTTCTAAGGAGCAATATTGAACAAAATGGCGATGCTTCTGCGTTAAATGAGATTGAAATGACTATTAAAAATTACTTTGAAAAAACTAGAACCCATCAATAATTAATCCAATCATGGTATCTTTAACGGGTACCCCTACACGTATATGTATGAGTGAACAATCTCATACGTGCTGATATTACAATATCTTTATCGATTGAATTCACTATTCCCGCTGTTCTGAGGCTTTGGGAAAACGATATCACATGATTTTGAGCAGTAGGCTATGGTGAGATCTTAATTATTATGTTGTCCAGATTTGCTGCATGGAAGAAGGTTCAACAGGCAAGAGAGAGAATCCTGACCAAATTCCTCGAAGTGACGACGCCCAGAGTGAAACAGGTCGAGTTATAAGCGAACAAGCAGGGGTGCAAGGTCAAAGAAAAGAAGTAAACGTGGAGAGCTATTCCAAGGTCGCAGAGATAGGACAAATCTTAAAAGACATGGACTTTCCAGCCGATAAGAACAAGATAGTTTCTTTCGCCAGACAGCAACAAGGTTCAGGGGAAAACAATAAAAACAAACAGGATATATTATCTGCCCTGCAAAACCTAGAAGACCGAGAATACAAGAACGTATCGGATGTTACAACTGCTCTGGGCATGGTACATTAGACATTACATATTTTTTCGATAAGGTATGCGACCTCTTCTATACCATTTTCTTTTTTATCTCGCTTGAACTTTCGAGTTCGCAGTCAAAAACGTGTTGATTATTTCCCAATTCAACAGTGTTCATCTCAGCGTTGGAACTCTAAACTTCTTCTTCTTCTTCTTCTTCTTCTTCTTCTTCTTTCCTTAGCATTTTGAGAAGAAAAAACCGACAGAATCATTCTAGGCTGTATTGTCTGTGCATCTTGAACTTTACAATTTACCTATTGAGCGTATATCATTTCTTATCCTCTGAAAGCACCATGCTTGCCAACGCAAGCAATGTATTTGATAGTGAATTCTCTTAGGTTTACTAGAGCGATTGACTTCCTTCCCAGTAAGAATATCGTCTCCGCCTTCTAAGTTGCTTGATGGTCCCTGACATATCAATTGTAATTACTGGAGGATCGACAAAGGTGATTGCAACAAGAACATTTTCCAATTGATCTCTTGCGCATCTTATTATGAACTCATTTCCTCTTTGTTCGACAAGCTTCAAAGTTGCGTTCTCCGTGGCAATTGTTCCGAAAAGCTCTGAAAACCGTTTTTTGATGGCAGTAACCGGGTCGCTAGATTTGTCGGCCGGAACAACAGAAAGATAGCGTCGCTTAGGTCGCCTCTTTAGCATAATACACATTCCTTGCTAATCTTTGCTCAAGCCATTTTGTCAAGTTGCTCCAATAGGGTAGAGGTTCTATACCAACGGTCTTCAATATTGCGTCAAGACAAGGGCCCGAAATCATTTCACATCTCGATGCTGCACCACTTGAAATGATGAATTGGCAACCGGCCCAATGGCACAACTTGTGCAGGTCCGCTAGGCTATTAAACCACTTGCCCACGGATACACTGTCCATCTTTCTTGCTGGACTAACTGTCATCTCTAAACCAATTCCCTTCTTTAGCTTCTTTTTCATCTCTTTCTTAACACTCTTAAGGTCTCTAATTGTAAGAATGTCGGCTGGTTCATTCAGATTCTCAGAAGCTACTAAGTAAGGATAATCGACAGGATATGATGGCGCCATACTTAATCTGCAAATTGCGCCTTCGCGTGGCTTTCCATCAAACGGGATACCAACTCTGCTTAAGGAAAGCGCCTTGACCGTTGATGAAATATCAAAGTCGCCGCTGACGCAAAGGTCTATCCGATTTAAGGGTTGTGCCTCCTCTGGTTAAAATGCAATTTTGCAGCCATGGCGGCACAACCTATATGTCTTTCCAATCGCTGAACCGACAGTGATTTTTTCCCGATTTATTATTCGGCATACTTTGATTGAAAGAGGCTCGTATAATTTTGAACAGCATCTGAAGGTTTGAAACGTCTTATCGGTCTAAATCGAATCCTTATAGCGTCAGTTTCTGATAGCGACACCCTTCCTTGACATATCCTCTGTTTGTCCAGCCTGATGTAGAGGTTACCCTTTTCGTCAGCATGATCATCGACTAGACGAGACAAGTGTTCCCTGTCTGCACTGTTGAGTAGTGAAATTAGCCTCTTGGCCAACATGGCTGCCTCTTTGCTCGAAAGGATCGCCTTTTGTAAGAGAATCGTATTTTTATAATGTCCCTCTGAAGAGGATCTTGAAAACCGTGTAGAGGGGATGAAGAGCACTTCTTCTATTGCCTTTAGGACCTTGCCCTCGTCTTCGGTGGCATGGAGAACAAGGTTGATCTCCGCTGCAGCAAATTTTGGGCCGCCTTCTTCAGACATTTTTAAAAAAAGCATAAAACAGTTGCTAAAATGTTGTGTTATGTCACTGAGTTGGAGGAGGAGGAGTTTCAACTGTTTTTGCTTCATAAACCGCCCGTGATTCTGCTGTGGATATTAGCTTTGTCTTCTTTATTCCGAGATGGCGTATTGCGGTTATTTTTCTTGCTTCCTCCAGCACAGCTGCTCCAAGCTTACTATTTGTCTCCCTTGGAATATCTTCTTCTCCCTTATTGCCTGTAATTTCTTGTATAAATTGGTCAACCGTCATCTGTGGAATTCTCTCAGCGAGTATCTTTTGTGCAGTCAGTCTTATCTCATGTTTTTTAGAGGAATTAACTCTGCGAAGAGTGAATGCAACCATTGCAACTCTGAAAGTGTGACCGTCCATCGTAGTATAGTCATGAGTAAATGTGATCATGGAGCTACCTCTTCTTACAAGGCTCCTGAGAAACTCCTTGGCATATTCATGTCCTTTAAAAATAGTGCTTGCCGCACCTTCACTTACCCTATCTATTTCAATAAAGACCTTGATTTGGTGTTGATCCATACTTTGATCTGGATTTCCTCTCATCATATCGTGTAACGTATTTTCAATTGTACGTCCCTTTATCTGAGTAGTATCAGTAACTGGAATATAATTAATTGGCGTCTGAGGCTCAAAGCCAGATGGCTTGTTGACAACTATCCATTGCTTGTCGCGCCATTTATCCCTAACTCTGCCTCCCTTTCTTGCTCCCTTGGCCATACAGCGTTTTTCTACCTACTCTTTGACTAAAATGAATAATATATATACGATGCGTCAGCTCCGAGGTCGAATCTCTTCGATTCCATCCATATACTTATGCAAGACCTCTGGTACCTTCACATTGCCACTTGGCGTCTGAAAATTCTCAATTATAGCCACCATGGTACGCTCTGTCGCAACAAGTGTGCTATTTAACGTGTGTACAAGGCGAGTTTCCTCATTAGTCTTATCGCGGAAACGGATGCCAAGCCTCCGGGCCTGGTAATCTAGACAGTTGGAGCAAGAAATGATCTCCCTATAGGCATTCTGACCTGCCATCCACGCCTCAATATCATATGTCTTGGAAGATATCTTGCCCGTATCGCCAGAACATAAAAGCATCACACGATATGGAATTCCTAGATGCCTAAGAAATTCCTCAGCTAACTCAAGCATACGTTCATGCTCTTTCTCTGAATCCTCGGGACGGCAGTAGATGAACTGCTCGACCTTTTCAAACTGATGAACTCGGAATATCCCCTTCATGTCTTTACCATGTGCACCTGCCTCTTTGCGGAAACATGCGCTAAAACCGCCATACCTAATGGGAAGCTTTATGCCTTCAAGAATTTCGTCCATATGCATACCTGCTATTGCATGCTCGGATGTCCCAATCATATAGAGGTCCTCATTCTCTACCTTGTAAATGACATCTTCAAAGTCATTCAATATAATAGAGCCGACCATTGGCTCTCTTCTAATCATGTAAGGTGGCTGGATAAGTGTATAATCATGTGCTGATAGAAAATCAAGCGCAAAGTTAATCAATGCCTGATTAAGCCTTACCAGATCATTTTTTAGGAAATAGAACCTTGCGCCTGATACTTTAGCAGCCCGACCCATGTCTACTAGATCAAGTGTGTTCGCTAAGTCAACGTGATCCTTTGGTTTGAAATTCGGAGTTACGATGTTGCCATATTCGCGGACAACCACGTTGTCATGCTCATCTTTGCCAATTGGTACGCTCTCACTTAACAAGTTGGGCAAGGTCATCACAAGCTGATCGAACTTTCCTTCAATTTGGAGCGCTTCAGATTCTATACTATGAAGTAGAGTGCTCACTTGCTTCATTTCGCTAAGTTCGATTGATGCATCCTCTTTGGATCTTTTCTTGCTTGCAATAGTTTCAGAGAGTAAATTTTTTTGGCGTCGAAGCTCCTGAGTTTTAGTAATAACATCACCGCGCCGCCTATGAAGCACTATCAAGTCCTCCAGTGGAAAATCTGTCATGTTTCTTTTTTTTAGCATTTGACGAATTCTTTCGGGGTTATCTTTTAAAATTCTTGGATCTAACATTATCGAGTCATCACTTTCTTGGCAACTGAAATGTGTTCAAGAATCTCGTCAAGCGTACTCAATAATGTTGCAGTAGGAACGTTTTTTCCTGTCAACTCAATGACAACTATGGAGCCTCTAGAAAAGAGTTTCATTGACAGACCCTTTGGAAAGTTAATATTGTCTGGTATTAATGCCTTGACCGTCGCTTCTGCTTCTGCAATACTAGAAAAGGGAATCTCAGCTCCTACTTCGATGTCCAGATTACGTATTGGTGGCTTCTGGATCATTTGCCTTCGCCTTTATACACGACATGAAACCTTCAAGAGCCTGAGACGGAATAGTACAACCTGCAGCTTCTGAGTGGCCTCCTCCTTCTCCATTCAAGGCTCCCGCGCACTCTTGCAACATTATCCCAAGGTTTGCCTGTAATTGGTAATCTATGCACTTCCTTGAGGAGAACTTGTAGGTGCTATCGTTTATAAGAGTCCGCACAAGCAGGAGTCTGCCACGAAATGAGGGTGACCTGCTGAGAAGGGTCGACACCGCTCCTAGCATTTCTTCCTCCAAAATTCCATCACCATTAACAAATGCAGTCTTGCCGTCATCGGAGAGCCTCCATTTTTCACGAAAGATAGTGGAGATATTATTACGCAAAGTCGTCTTATAACTACTCATTATCTCTTCACCTGTATTTAATGCAGTATTTCTATCACCCATACAAATTGCGATACCGACTCCAGAGCTTCCTTTCCTTCCACATGCGTTGAGCAGTGTTGAAAATTCTCTTGCGTCTCTAAGATGGCTTCGCTTGTCTTCCCTTGTTAGTGTGTAGACGTAGCCCAAAAGATCATCCAACATTATATCAGCCACCCTCTTATCCGATGTAGCGACAAACTTTGCAATTGCTTCAACAATGGTAGTTTTCTCATCTTGTGAAAGCTCTGCAAGCACTCGCCAGCGACCATTATTATCTTTAAGCCTTATGCCTGCATTCTTGAGCAATAAATAGCAGCCTTCTCTGTTCCAGGTAAGGCCATCAATGTAATGAAATAATGAGTGGGCCAGTGTCTCGTGTACAGGATTCATTTCCCTACCACTCAGAGTGATATCGAGATCAACGCTTATAATTCCCAGGGATTGAGCAGTTTTAAGTATTTGTGCGTTGAGACCGACAAATGATTTTTTGTCTCCTTGATCTTGTCTATCTGCCACTGCTGAAACGACTGCCATTGATGATAGGTCACGATTCTTAGAATCAAGTGTGCTTGCAACCATGTAAGCTATCCCTCCAGCAGACACCTCCCTTCCGCCATCTATTCCGAACTTCCATGGATTTAATATATGGACATCATCTTCTTGTTGTTCTTTTGTTGTCTCACCGTCAGGAAATTGGTGGTGGTCGATGATTAGCCAATTGTCGCCAATGGCCTTCCTTAGAATTGAAGTCCAACCCATTCCAAGATCCGTAACCATATAAAAATCTCGAGCATCGGCTTTCATCGTCTCTAATACTGATGCACTGATGCTAGATACTGTTCTGACAGAGTAGCGTGCACCCATCCGCCTGAGTGCCATCGCCATTATGCTACCAGATATAATTCCATCAGCGTCAAGATGAGAGATGATTGCAACTTCATTACCTCCTTCTACTACCCCTCTCAATTTTTCACAAAATTGTTTAAGCGCATGCGCAAGCCTGTCACTCATCTAACGTACCTTACTACTCTAGTTGCGCAATCACTGCTGCATATTTCCAGTTCTTTGGAATCTTGCCCTCTCGTTTGTAGTATTTTGACAGCCTATGGATCTTTGATTCTATTAACTCAAGCGACCGAACATTTCTGTGGTCACTGTTGTGAATTCTGAGATGCTTTTGGAGCCCAAGAGCCTTTCTTACTAGCTTGTCCAAGTCCTCTGGCATGTCAGATTTTATATTGTGCTCTGCCAAAACATTGGTAACACTCTTGCCCAGAACAGGCTTGACAAGTGGTATCCCATGTAAATCCCTTAACCTCAGTCCTATCTCGCTTGGGCTTAGACCTTCCTTTGCGAGGTCGACAACAAGAGTGGAGATCTGATCTCTATTCTGGCTAAGCCATAGCGCAGGTCCTTTTGAAGTAGGACGAGTTGAATGAGACTTACCATGAGTATGAACGTGAATTCGCGCCATTTTGAGCTTGTATGATTAGCTGCTTATATATATCGTTCTGCGTTGGGCCTTGATCCACCCTGATGATGAGACCTCTCCAGAACTGGTTTTGAAAGCGTAATCCGATGCGAACAAGACAATGACATCATCTAGAGATATCAATTCAGATATTTACACGAATGTTCACAGATGATATATACGCATGAAACAAAAAAAGCATTACTTCATTTGATAATTTTAAAGGCAAAAAGTAAAATCAAAACGACAGTTTTCGCCTTAGGATTAAAGGTCCCTGGACTTGTTAAATAGCGGTGGCACTGGGAAAATTTTAGCAAGTATGGTGTGCTGAAGAAAATCTCCGCGTCTAAGGACTAACGTCCTTTTGAGATCGCTCGCGGATAACTTATACCCTTGCGAACCGCACAGAGTATGCTTCCTGACCTATTTCTCCGTATTCTGCGGTTTTGATATTTTTCTTTTCAATACTAATTCCGTACTCCCTAGCAAGCAGGTCTTTATCCTTGATTAACCACGCAGCTGTTGACACATTAAAGAGCGCCTCACATGGTTCTGCCTCATCAACCCATACGGCTGGCACCTACAACCGGAGGACCGATTATGTTTAAGTCTTCTATATTGACTAACGTACAGAAGCCAGAGTCAACTCCTAGTGATAATCCCGTGCCAGCAGGAAAGTTTGTCGAGTTTGTACGGTACTCATTCATGACTTCTGGAAAAATAGAAATCAGCGCGTCAGAGAAGGATAGCATCTGTGGAATATACTTTTGCTGGTTTGTCTCGTCTCCATAAATCCAATAAATGATAAATCCGTCTCCAGTAAACTTATCAAACCATCCCTCATTCTTGCCGGCAGTGTCTCTAACGGCTTTCATAAAATCACGGGTGATTAGCACAAAACGCTCTAACGAAATGGATTCTTTCATTAGAAAAGTCAACTTGCGAATATCCCCAACCAATACGTGAATGCCTACCTGATCTCCTATACAAACCAGCCTTTCGAGTTCTGAAGGTGGAATTATTTTCTGCCGCTCATCTGGTGCATGAAATTGATAATCCCATCTTATCCTTAAAGATAGATGAGCCGCATTTGTCATAAGCAGAGGCGTCCCGATCCTTTTTGATGTCGGTCATTTTCCAATATCCATCATCATCATCAAACCTAGGCTTTATGCACTTTTACAAAATCAGGATACTTTAATTCCTCATTAAACTGCCTGTAGTAGCTTTCCTTCTATCCATCTTTAAAATTCAATTACACATAGCCCGTTGAACTCGGTCATATGAATTCGTTATTCTTTTATTTTTCAATAGCCCTAACATATTGGAATTGGCGTTATCTAATCGAGTTTATTGAAGGTTATTAGACAGCTGAAAAGTTCTTCACCTCCTTTTTTGTACCATATTCGATTGTAGGGTATCGAAAAATATATTGTGATGCTTTGTGGCGGCGTACATCTCATGCTGATGATTGGACTGAGCTTAATGGATGAGTATTGGATTTTCATTGAAAGTCGCTATGCGGCTGGTAGCCCTGCCAGAACGATACAACAGATCTTTTTAGAAGATTAAAATCGTATACCCGATTAACTTAGAATGGATTAAACAATTTGTTAGAGGCAAATAATCTAACAATTATAATGAGCCTCTCTCAAAAGCTAGTCAATGATAATATATTATGTCTAAAAAATATGAAGGCATGGCTTTGATCTTTACGTTGCACATCCTGGAGGTCTCTCTGCGAGCTTGAAGGGGAGGATGCAATTAATCTGATGAACCAAGCTTGACATAAAAAGTTATATATTTGAATTCGAAGAGCTTATGTAATATGAATATGCCGATAATAGCGGCTCTGTCTGCGCTGGCAGTATTGACTTCTACGACGGGCATAGCCTATGCGCAATACGGAGGTACCGGAGCTACCGGCGGTAGCACAGGAAGTGCCTCACCAGAACAATTACGAGAATGTGAACAGCTTGGAATACTACGTGAGAACTGCAATGACGTAACAATTCTGGCTAAAAAGAGACTGACTGCCGCACAGGAAAACCCAGCTACTGGTTCTGGGACACCTATGCTGTCAACTGAATCAGGCCAAATGACAGTCTTTATTGGCGTTCTAGCTGCCATCTTTGGTGGCGTAGCTGCTGCATTCTTCTTGAAGGGCAGAGGCGCACGGCCAGTAAAGACTTAATCTCCCTTCTTTTTGTTTTTATTCATTCTGTTCCTAATTATAATTAGCATAATGTAGAGTGTTTTAGTGAATTATCATACTTTTAGAATCCCTTGGTAAACAAACTTTTTAGATCTACTATCAACTGCCGCCTAACCGACAAATATATATATTTGGATTTTTTTGCATAGAGTTAATGTGGTATCAACAACTATTTGCGCAGATAGGTCCGGCGTACGACCCGCTGTTCTATGACGTCATGGTATACATATTCGGGACCATGCTGTTCGCAGTGTTCCTCTTGGGGGTCATCGCCTTCTGGCTGAGGAGAAAGGGACTTGGTGGTGGCGCAGCCAAAGAAAAGTGGGCACAAGAGCTGGAAAGGTACTTTGAGCGCGAACAGATCGGCTTGATTCCAGACGAGAAGCATCACTGGTAGAACATCGCTGGGGAAGCACCCCATTATATTATTTTATTTATTGTAGTATTATTAATTATCCAGCACATCTCTTTATTTACGCTTGAACATAGTTATTGTCTTTCCATCAGCGTTTACCGACCAGCAGGCACTTGCTAAGGCTATGCAGAAGCTTTACAAAGGAATCGAAGATGTCGATATTCAAGGTAACTCAATACTATGCGAGGCAGATAATGTCGTTGATCTTGCGTCAGAGCTTTCAAAAATGTTTGGTGTTGAGAGAGTTGCAATAGCAAATAAGGTTTCAAACAACTTTTCTGACCTTTCCGCCTCAATTGTTGAAGCTGGCAGCAGGACTATCATTCCCGGCGACAGATTCTATGTCAAAGTCATCATATCTCCTCCTGCCAATCTTTCCTACAGGAGTAGAGATATAGAG
>DATAAU010000132.1:0-4588 GCA_036259955.1 Nitrososphaera sp.
TCAGTGCTATTAGAAATTACTCCACTTCATTTCACAACATGGGATTTTGGTAGGAGAGTAGGATAGACAAAAAGGGAATACAGGCTGCTGCTCTTCTTAGAAAACTTTGATGCTAAGCCGCTGAGGTCGTGGGTTCAAATCTCACATAATCCATCTCTATCAATCTGGTAAAATACGATATTGAATTGAATCGTTGTCAATAGTTGTCAGATAAAATCCCTAGAAACACCATAATTGCTACGTCGTTGCCAATTTCCAAATACTATCAAAGTAATTGCGGAAATGGCCCGCTATTTCTTTTGAGGACATAAGTATACCTGTCACATTTTCCCATGATATTATCAATAATTTATCCTTGAAAATATCCATTGTAGCTGGAAGAGGAAAATCAACAAATTTCATTTTCACACCTTTCGAAATCTCTGCATAATGCTTTGATTTCTTGAAATCATATGTTGCTATTCCTCTTTGTTGTACTTTCTTCTGCTTTTGGAATAAATATAATCTAGAATAGAATGGACTTGCAATGGGGTGGTATCCTTCAAACGGGTAAAAATAATACAATATATCCTTTGATTTTGCATCTCTGAGAAGTATCTCATATGCTGTTCTTATTCCTTTATCTCCAATGAATATTTCTGCCATATCGTTTTGTCTGTTTCTGTTGGCAACCTTAGCGAGCTCAGGGATTACCTTGTTAGCTCTCTCTAACTGCCTATGGACCTCTTGCTCCCTACTTTTGATGTATTCTTCTAACCTATATGGTTCAACTGCGTTGAAATGCTTCACATTCCCTAAAACGATATGACTGACAAGACCTTTTGCTGAAAGTCTCTCCAGCACATCGTATACCTTAGAGTATGATACATGGGAATCCTTTACAATTCGTCCAACTTTTGCAGAACCCAACTTTAGCAGTGTCAGGAACACCCTTGCCTCTCCTGACGTTAATCCTATGCTAATTAAGTCATCTAATATACTCATTCTTGTTTCTATACCCCGTAGGGGGGAACTGATAGTTAAGTAGCTATTCATTACTCAATTGAACATGGCAACAACAAGTCAACAAAAGGAAACTGATAGCATAACTCCCCGAAAGGTCATTGTAAAAACAATGAATGTAAGTAGAAGCACCAACACTGTGTTTGAATTCTTCAAGAATGTTAAGAATATGGAAAGCGGTGGAATCCTTAAGGATATCACGAAAGCGGAAGAAGATGGATGGTGGAAATTTATTACTCCTGCAGGAGAAGCAAAGCTTAAGCTTAGTCGAGTTGAGCAAGAATTAGGCATTATAGATCATGTATTTGTCGGTAATGGATATGTTTGGAAAGTCTATGTACGAATACTTCCTAACCAGGACGGCTCTACAGCTTTATGGACATTCATAAGACCTGATGGCTTGGATGACAAACAATTTGAAGAACAGCTAGGTGCCTTTGATATTGAAATTGAAGGCTGGAAAAAAGCCTTAGAGAGTACAAGTTAGTGACACTACACATTACTGATAATTTTTGCGCGCTATGTGCCTCTAAAGAAAGTTGGCTAAGGCCGTAGATTCAAACCCTCCACTCTGTCCCTTTCTTAAGTTATGTGGATTTTGATATATTCAGTGCGTGCTCATATGCTTTCTTCACCCAATAGAAGGCCTCATGAATTCTGATATTGCTTATGTCTATCTCAATCCAGCCCATCTTTGCTCCGTGTCTAAATGGGTCAATTTTCAGACGCTCTCCTTCAAGGAGTGCTTTTAGTTGAAGGTCTTTTGAAAGCTTGATTATTACCTTTGATTTATCCTTTATTCCAAACCCTGCAAGAACTTTCCATTTACAGAATAGCATTGGTAGCCAAACATAGGACGGATTGTAACCTCTGGCAAACTCCCAATCTTCTTCTTTAATCGGATCACACTTGCGTCTATTGTTCTATTGCTCATAATGCCTCGCCTTATCCTTCTCCTACTGCTCAACCTTTACAGCTACTGCTTTCTCTTTTTTCTTACCATACAAAATACCCGTGAGGGTCCCAATAGTGCTCAAACCTATGAGCCATAGGGTCAATTCGTATGCTAGAAGAATTGGTGGCTCGCCAAACAATCCATAGGGAGTAAAGAGTTCAAAAAAGATGGCTACAAGCGCCCATAGCATGATGCCAAAAGAAAGTCCTTTCAGCCTTCTGTCCTGAGTCGGAAGAAGGTCATAGAACCTTGCAAATACTACATTAGCGATAGATAGCATAATTATCAATGCAGGCGCTAATGAGTCAAGTGATGGAACAGGCTCTATCTGAGTCCAGATTGCCACCAATTTGGTACTCTGACCCATAGAATCGCTAAAAATAATCTCCTGGGATATAGGGTTGATAAAGAGACCAAAAAGCAGTAACATGTTTGTAGGTGCTTCGATGCTAATAGCTACAGCAAGACGCTTGTAGTTGATACTACAATTGTTGCAATGCATACAAGCACGAACAACCAAAAGTATTTATCGTTTTCCTACATGCTACTACCATTAGTAGTAGAAGGATTCTAAATGGAAGAAATGCAAGACCAAATGGACGACAACAACCCTAGGCTATTGGCATCCCTTCAGAGCTTAGGGCTGACAAACTATGAATCAAAGGCATACTTGGCATTGTTATCTTTAGGAACATGCGACGCCAGGCAGCTCTGCGTACAATCTGGAGTTCCTTCTAGCAAGATTTACACAATTTTAGAAAAGTTTGAGCTGCTAAGACTTGTTGAAGTCCAGCAATCAAAGCCTGTAAAATTCAAGGCATTAGAGCCATCTTTGGGAGTGGACAGACTTGTTAAGAATAAAGAGAGGGAAATACTATCAATAAAAGATACTCTGCCTCTTTTGGAAACTGAGCTTGATAACATCTTTTCAAAACGGAGTGACAAGGGGCGTAGTGGTGGTGAGGAGCCATTTTTCAATTTACAGTTTGGCATGAAAAACCATGTCCAAAAACATCTACCCTATTTGGCAGATTCTAGAGTAGAGACTCTATCCTATTTTGAGACAACCTGTCTTATGGGCGCTAAAGTCTATGGTCATAGTGTCAAACGGGATATTATCAATAATATCCAGCGTAACAACATATCTTCAAAGGTTATCTTTGGAACTGAGGATAAGATGTTAGTAGAAGGTTTCTTGAAAGGACTGCCTGATTCCGCAAATATTGAATTCAAAATTACAAAACAGATTCATGCGCCATTTCATGTTCTTGATAAGAAAAGTGTCATTGTAGTAGTAGATAATCCTCTTTTCAAAGAAGGACGCATTGCATCTATACATGCAATTGGAAGAAGCCTTGCAAAGGAACTTCATGAAGGATATAGGTCTTTGTGGGATTCAGCAGGGGGATTATAGAGTTGGAAAATCTCTTGTAAGTCTTTACATTGCTGACATTATCATCAACTTTGGGGTTGAAATAGCACATTTTCTAAGAACTCATCGTTCCGTATACAAGTGAGAATATGTTACTCTACTATATACAGATAATAGAGAGGCATTAGAGAAAGACAGAAGATCTCATTTCGGATACTGCCTACAGTTTACGAGTAACCTTTGGACTAGTATTTTATGCTCTTATTTTATATCCTAAGAGTATAACCTGCAAATGCTGCATAATCCTTAATTTTTTGTTAGCCGTCGGCATACTTCGTGAATGGCAGGCTATCCATAATATTTGCCGCTGCAACAATGATAGCAATATTAGTCGGGGTTATTGCCACCACCACCACCACCTCCACCACCATCAGCTCCTTTGCACAACAAGTTCCAGTTGCTGATGATACTGAGGAATATAATAGAAATCAAGCAAGGTTGATAGATCATACGACCTATTCTAATATCATACCGTCTGGTTTGCAGCAGTCTATAACGCCATCACCATTGAACCAAAGCACATCGCCGATATCAACCAATGCCACATTGTCTGTCAAGACAAATGAACAATTCTATATAACTCTCAGTTCTAATCCATCTACAGGCTATGCATGGCAAGTCGCTTCGGTAAGCAATCCTGATATGGTGCGGTTTGTAGACAGCCAATACATACGTCCAGAATCCGAGCTTGTAGGAGCTCCAGGAAAACAAGTACTGACATTTAATGCACTGCAAGAAGGCAATGCTACTATACAGCTGGAATACGTGAGACCTTGGGAAACAGATGTTCCTCCAGTAAGCATATATGTTGCAGAAGTGATGGTGGTTGAGAACAGCATTCAATAGTAGTAGAGCAACCATTATTTTTACACAAGAGATCTTTCGCTGCATCAATGTTCTAGGCGCTTATCAGGCCGGTGCATTTAAGGCGTTAATATACAAAACAGAATGTCGACATTCCGTGTGATATCGTTCTTCTAGATTCCACCTAATTCACACCGATTTTCTTATATATTACTTGTATCTCCTTCGTCAATATATTAAATTGAAAAAAGTATCAATAATAATAGCAACTATCCTTTCTCTTTATTCTATATCTTTCTTAGTTTATGGTGGTAGTAGTAGTGGTGGTGCTGCAAATTTCACAGCTTATGCCCAGTTAGACTTGCAGACAATAAAATACAGAGATATGGTGATAG
>DATAAU010000133.1:0-8184 GCA_036259955.1 Nitrososphaera sp.
CCATTTAATATTGTTTTTCGGCCGCAGCCGCCTCCCAAAATGATTGATGTTACTCCAAGAGACTCCATCTCAGTAATTCGAGCTTTGTATTCGCTTTCTGAATAGTGAGGATATGTTATGAGAGGGATAAGCCTAGACGACCTTACGTCTAGCTCCTCGCTTGAAAATGAGACCTTCTGTTGAGACAACCTTACTAACGACCTCTTTTGCTAGCCCCTTTATTTTCTTCCTTTCGCTTCCACTATAAACTTGGAGACTGTTTTTGACGAGGCCTTTTGAAATGGTACTACCACTACTATTACTATGACTACTGTAGTTTCCTTCAGCATAATTGAGCAGGAGTGACTTGACGAACTTTCTTGCATCTGTTGTTCTGCGCTTTACAACCATTTCTATTCTCATTTCCTTGTCAACCCAGAGCACGATTGGCTTGCTCTTTGTGTTTGAAAGGAATGCAGTCGTGTCATCTCCTCTAAAAACTTCAGGTCCTCTCTTTTTAGTGTAGGGTGGCAAGATTATTGATTCAAGCAAAAATGCCAAAGCGGCGGAGTTTTTTTCGTCTGTGATACATGAGCTTCGCAGCACATTAAAACGTGCTAGTTCCAACTGCTTTGCTATTGCGTTTGTAGTTCGCTTCAGCTGACCCCAGATTACATCTGGGCTTTTACTTTCGTGAGAAAATTGTACTACAAGTACATTTGGAAGCAGATGCTTTATGTTTGAGCCACCGTAAGGATTATGACAATATTTTTTTCTATCCTCTTTGAAGAACTGAAGGGACGGCTTCTCAAGAAATGCCCTAGCAGCTAGCATGAACTTGCCCACACTATCTGGCGAGATCGCAGTACCTAGGTTTCTCCTGCTATCAACAGGGTCAATAATTATCAGTGGACTGTTAATTGTCTTGACGAAATCTGAATCATAATCTGACACTGCTATTATCTGCTTATTCTGCCAGTCATTAGCTGCTGAGTATAAGATTTTTTCAAATGAGGAATACTTGAGCAGCAGCACTTCTGAAACATATCCGCTAAAACCCTCAGTAGCAATCTCTGCACCGTAGATACCTACTGATTTGAAGAACTTTTTCAAAAGCCTGACTTGTCTCCTTTTTTCATCATCGAAATGACTCATGATGAATTGTGTATGGAAAGGTGACCTATCTGCTGCGCTCTGCCACTTGCCCTGCTGGACATCATAGCAGGGAACGACATTAACCCTAGTCTTGTTCACAAATGCTTCGACATACGGATGATCTGAATATCGAAGCTTTGGACCGAAGTTCTTTAATGCCTCACTTCCTATCTCTCTACCCATTTGCTCGAATTTCTCAACTGTAACTGATGGCTTGATCTTGACGAAAATATCAATGTCAGCTTGATGCGGGAGCCATGTTCCTTTGGCAAAAGAGCCGCCAAATACTACATCAACTACATTATCCAACCCTGTGACGTATCTGTCTACATACGCTTTCACTTCCTGTGCTATCGTGGTGATCCTCGCCTGTTCGCTACGGGAAGGTTCGCAGATAGACAGTGCCTTGGAGATTAAGGTGTTAGAATTTGGCATACTGTGATTCATTTCTTGGCTTCAACAGTTAAAACATTGGAGTAAATAGAACCTGATGTTCTAAGCTCACTTTTCTTAAGATGTACTTTGTCCACCCAGTCAGATCCAAATGTCCTTCCCTGATATTTTGAAGATATATAGCTTGTATTTACCGGTCTGCCCTTGAACCGGAGAATAGTCATATGAGCTGAAAACGGCTTGTCTGCTCTAAAGCCGAGCTCAGACAACTTGCCTATAACACTGTTTGCAATGGCAGTTAATTTTTGAGAGCCTTGTGAGTCAACACCTACCCAGACCACTCTAGCATGTGCTGAGGTTGGAAAACCGCCAATCCCTGTATATGTGATTGAAAATGGTTCAAATGAAAATTCTAGCAACTTTTCTTTAATCTTATCGGTGTCATTGTCGGTTATTTCTCCAAGAAAAATTAGCGTAAAATGGAAATTGTGAGGTTCTACTGGCCTCGCATCCTTTGCACTCCATCCTGATGCAGATATTATTTCTTTTTGTAGTTCTACTATTGCATCGCTTGAGACATCAATTGCAACAAAGGCGCGCATTACAGATCATCGCAACCACTTGTATTTACATATCATGTTCTTTCTTTTGATGCTCGCCCAACTTGTCTAAACTATCAAATGACTTGCTGCAAATGTCACATACAAGGGAGTTTAGGTTCGAATCATTGTAGTCCACGCCTGGTTCTCCTTGATCCATGCTCGTTATAATACAATATCAAATAAAGAAATTATCGTTTACTATTATTATTATTGATTAGCCGTGCACCGGCAATAAACTGGATTCCTGCACTCCGTATTATTTGGTAGTAAAAAGAGTCCTACTCCATCTAGGGCCAACCAGCTGGTACAACTTTCACAAAAATATTAATCCATCTTAATGTTTAAACAAACTGATGCAAATAATATTATCTATTCTTCATTTGCAGTTGCAAATATCTCCATATAATACATTCCTGGGTTTCTCTGTTTAACAAGGTTGCTGGGTAAGGTTTTAGATAAATATATACATTAACAGCTACACTAGGCCGTTGGCTGGAGCAGACAGCTTTGCTGTAGAATATCAAAAGGCACAACGAGCAATTGAATGGATAAATGCGTATGCAAAAAAGAATAACCATAAGTTTGAATGCAGCCTTACTGGCTATTCGATACAGACTGTCAAGTTCGGTAGCTTTCAAATGATGAAATGGAGCGGCGAGTGGTCTACTGCGCGCGATATCATTCAGAAAGCAAGCAAACAACTTCGTGCCAAAGTGATAGAATCTGGATATCACGAAAAGCGCCCTCTGCTATCTGCCATGTTTGGAAGCTCATCTGAATATGGTAAGGTCTATTCTAATGGAAAGCTTGTTGGCCAAATAGAAATGAACAAAAAAGCAGGTAGGTGGATTGTCAAGATTGAAAGCTATATCTGATCATCACTTAACTTCATATTCTTAAAGTATTCCTGTTTCATCTCCTCTATCCAGGAGTCCTTTTTATCGTAAATCTGCTTTTGCTTCCTTGGATTACACACCGACATAACATAAGAGCAGAGAAGTGGAAAGTATACCGATGAGTCTCCGTATACAATGATGTTATCTTTATGAGATGTCTTTATCTTGCCCCAGCTTTTTCCCTCTTGTAGTGTGGCGCCGGAGAGGCCCCCTGTGTCTGGTCTGGCATCGGTCAGCTGGATAAGATAGTCCTGACCACCTTCTTTCATTTTCAATATTTGATAAAGCGCTGGGCCAGTTTGTTGGAAAAAGTTCTTTGGAACTCCGCCGCCAAGCTCTAAGCCACCGGAGCGCTCGCTCTTCCATAGTATTGCAGCAGATTCTGCTACATCTAGTATGACATTAGGGAGTATCCCTTTGCCTTCAAACAACAATGGAAGCATATTGAGTCCTATTGAGGAATCGCTTATTGCAGGCATGTAGACGGGCACCTTGTGTTCGTATGCTTTTACAAGAAATGACTTTTCTGGGTATTTCGCATTTTCTTTGGCAGCCTTGCCAAGAGTATAAGCAATGTCAGCCGTGGATGCATTTTTCGGTATTAGGTTTCTGGCTCTTTTGATGTCTCTTTGTACAATTATATCTTGAGCCTGTAGCGTTCCCATCTCCTTTATGTAAACATCATAGATCCTCACTATTTGCTTCGAATACAAAATGTCATCATCTACGTCAAAATGCCCCTGACGCACTGGCAAGTCATAAGCAAAGTGCAGGTCATGGTAAACGTTGGCCCCTGTAGAGACTATCCAATCAATAAAGCCAGCTTCTATCATAGCAGAAATACTTCTACCTAAGCCTATTGGAGTCATAGCACCTGCCAAAGTTAAACATACTGTCGAACCAGTTTCTATCATTTCTTTCAGCGTCTTCGCTGCTTCAGCTAACCTGCGCGCGTTGTAACCTGTTGACTCATAGAAATCAATCAACTGTACTATATTCATGTTGGCAGAAACAATTGGAGGATCAATTTTTTTTCCTGTGAATGAATGTTTGTTATGCACGCTATTCTTGTAAAATTATATGTATGCTTTTTAAAAACTGAGCGCTTCTTATCAGCATCGCATGACTCGTCATGTTATGGAGTAAATATGCTGCATTGATAAATCCTGTTAGAAGAAGCACGCAGTAGAGCAAGAAAGACTCATTAGTATAGGCGCTCAGAAAGAGCCTGCATGGGAGACATTGGTAAGAAAGCAAATAGAGATCTTTTGGATAGGGAAGCGAAGGATTACAACATACAGGTGGAGCATGATATTCTATCAATACTTTCTGAAATGGCAAATTCTGGCGGCTTTGAATCGAGGAATCTCGCCCATGGCGTTGACATCCTGCGACGTATGATAAATGAGCACGGCTGTACCAAGTTCCTTTCATTCGTAGGCTCACTGATTTCAACGGGTTCAAGAGGTATTGTACGTGACATGCTGAAGAACAAGATGTTTGATGTTGTCATTACTACATGCGGTGCAATGGACCACGATATCGCAAGAACATATGACAAGTATTATGCTGGTGACATTCGTATGGATGACAGCATGTTACTTGAAAATAACATACACAGACTTGGCAATATACTTGTACCAATGGATAATTATGGTCCGCTTATTGAAGAGAAAGTGCAAAAGTGCTTAATTGATATGTACAAAGAGGGATTTCGAGATGTTGCGACCTATGAGATAACTAGTTACATAGGAAGCACCCTTGATGAGTCATCCTTCCTTTATTGGGCCCACAAAAACAAAATTCCCGTTATTGTTCCTGGCATAGTAGACGGTGCAGTCGGAAGCCAGGTATGGTTGTTTTACCAGCAACATAAAGACTTCAAAATAGACATATTGAAGGACCAAAGCAAGCTATCTGACCTTGTGTTTGAGGCAAAAAAGTCCGCCGCATTTATGATTGGAGGAGGGATTTCAAAGCATCATACGTTATGGTGGAACCAGTTCAGAGGAGGTCTCGATTATGCCGTTTATATAACTACTGCTCCTGAATGGGATGGCAGTCTAAGCGGCGCGCTGGTCTCAGAGGCGATATCTTGGGGAAAGGTGACGTCCAAAGCCTCTCAAACTACTATACATGGTGAGGCTAGTACATTGCTGCCCTTCATTTATGCAGCATTGCTTGCATCTACAAAGAACAAGCAGGTATAACATTTTTTTTGACAGTTCGAAAGATGATGTGGGTCATAATAGAATATCTCTGGCATTAGTCCATCACCACGCTCCTTTACTTTTATTCTCTTATCTTTGTCCTATATGCTTTATCCGTTTTGCGCTGTGTCCAAGATTACCTGAACCTCCAACGTTGAGAACTTCTACTATCAGGCGGCAGGCTGGGGTAAAGGTTACTGCTTACTCCTTCCTTCAACGAACTCAATAGTCTTTGATTGTATGAATCCTCAATTCATCTTTCTTTTTTGCTAACCTATATTTTCAAGAGGTTAAGAAGGCAGCTGCATTTCACTATGAATTTCGTATATCTTTGCGTCCACAAAGATAATAACGCTAATAGTATGACACTTGGGACCTCTTTCCTAAAATGTAGGAATTATTACTCTAACTGGATCTTTTTGATAAAATAGGTCCGCATTTGTAGATAGTTATATATGTCTTCTCTACTTATCTTCTATCTATCAGAAGGATTGACCTATAAGAGAGAACGTGCAGTATCTTTTCTTACGTGTGCAACTTGCGATGAGATCAATAGAGTATCTTCGTGGGTCACACATGCAAACACGATGATCAATGATTATTTTGGAATAGTAACATCATTTGATGTTCTAATATGCCGAGGGAGGTGGGAGATGGAGGTGCAAGTCATATCCAGAAAAGGCCAACGTACTTTGTCAATGTATGATGATACAAAATTCGTAGGTATTACGGATTATCGTCTTGGGGAAATTGTAATAAGATTTGACATTGCAAGGTTTGGTCATTATTTGCATGAATTGATACATGGAATAATAACTAAAAGTCATCCTCACCAGCTTAGGGAAGGGTTTGCATGGTATTTTACTCTAAAGCTTACCGATGGATGTAGATATGTTAGACCGTCTTACCCATCTTGGGTAGATATGCTATACCTATATCCAGTCAATAGGCTCGCTGAAATTGTGGGGGAGGGATTTCTAAAAGATTTAGCTATCGGTAAAGCCGCTATACAAAATGAGCTACTACCGAGGGATATCCAAGAGCTCTTTCTACCTGAAGAAGTATTTTATTCAAAGAAAAGATATCTTGGATGAAAAATGCAGATGCAGGTTTGCATAGCAATATACATACCAGTAATGAGTGTAGTTAGATAATCACTATGGTTGGAGCAAGTGCGAAGGTTTTGGTAAATTTAATCTCGGCATACTGGGGGCAAATCACCACTCGTCAATCAATCATATCATAAACCGCTTTAGCGCGAAGTTGATGTCATAAAATTCTCATCTTGAGATGGTCTACCTAAAAAAATATAACAATAATATCATAATTTTTTACGATTATGTCATGCCAAGGAAAGCATAAGTAGTGCTAATATCATGTAAACGCAATGGAGTTTGTCGATTCTAGCATAGTTGAACAAATAGAGATGAAAATGATTCGGCCATCTCAATTCTCTATACGGGACAAATTTCAGAGAAGCGATTGTGATTTTGAAACTTTGGTCAACAGCATAAGAGAGCATGGCCTATTACAACCCATTCTAATAAGGCCTCTTGAACATGGATTTGAAATTGTTGCAGGTCACAGAAGGTTTCAAGCATGTAGGACACTTAGGTGGAGGTTCATCACCGCAAAAATAAGGGAATTGTCAGACAAGCAGACGTATGAAATCCAGCTAACCGAAAATATTCAAAGAAAATCCATGGATCCGATAGAAGAGGCTGAGGCCTTTAGAAGATATGTGATTGATTTTGGATGGGGTGGGGTAGGTGAGCTCGCCAGAAAAATCGGCAAGAGTGAAGAATATGTCTCGCATCGTATGCAGCTGCTCAAACTGCCCGATGAAATCAAACATAAAATAGCGAACAGTTCGCTTAAAGTCAGCCAAGCTATAGAAATAGTGCAAGTCCCTTATGATAAGCAGCAAAAGATAGCAACTGAAATCCTCAACAACAATCTGACTGTTAGACAAATTCGAGAATTAAAGATGACATTAAGGGAGGAAGAAAGATTTAACAAGATAATAATATCTACAAAAGATGAATCGAGATCTTCAGCTATAGCAAAGAAGGCATCACTTACTCTCAAGATTACGCTAGCAAGACTGGATAACTTGATAAATGAAGTTCATACAACTATAGAACCAGAGCAGAGAGCAGAAATAATTAACCTGCTAATGGAATTAAGATTGGGGATACACTCTCTGATAGATGAGAGCATACGTTTCAGAAACAAAAAGTCTAGTTCCTAGCTATCTAGCTAACGTATCCTCAAAGGAAGGAGAAATCCACTGCTCTAGGAATTTCTTATAATCTGTACTTGTATATACAAGAGAATGGAATGATGGATCTCTTGTCGACATGAAATCGTATACTTCGTAGGATTGTATAATATCTCCAAACAAATTTCTGCAAATATCACTTTCCTCATCCGCCATTTCTTCTGATGGGAAAGACTGTACACATATCCAATCATATCCTCCTCTTGTGCGACCCGAAAACAAGACAAAAGGTGCATCAGCCAAATATTTCTTCAGACCCTCAAGCCTTTTTGGAAGATGCTGCGACGTCCTAAAAGTTAAAAGCACTACTCTTATCATCCTACGTTTAATCTTTGTAAAGTCAACTGATATTGTGTAACCTGCGATGACACCATTTTGTTCCAACCTCGCGATCCTTGTTTCGATCTCTTCCTCCGCAAGCCTGTGACCATAACCATTGAGGAAGTCCCAGATCTCTTTGACATCCTGTTTGGAGTTCTTGCTCAATGTAGACAGGATAAGTTCGTCAATATTATCGAGCATTAATGATGTCACTGCTAGATGAATGCTCTCTCAGTTATAGGTATTTTAAGGAAATTTGGATATACTAATTCCCTAAATCCGTCCTATCGATGCAATCTTTTCATTTCATTGATAATCTTACAATGGGCAAACTTAGAAGCTGGTTT
>DATAAU010000134.1:0-15238 GCA_036259955.1 Nitrososphaera sp.
CTTTCTTACCATCTGCGGCATATACAGGTCTATTTATAAGCCGAGACCAATCAGAAAAAGGGTCATGGTCTGACATTTCAATAAAGTTAAAAGCACATCCGCTCTATTAACATTAGACTTCCTATTATTTCAACCCAGGTACGAAATGACCTTTTGATCCCATCTTGTTCTCAATAATACCCACAGATGAAAATATAGATTTACTCACGCAATCGCAACGTTGTTTGCCATTCAACCCTTGGTGGTATTCACTAATTACAAAATCTCATCCTTACCCATTTATTTAATGAACATCAAGAGCAATGCAGTCCTTACCTCCACCCTGTTAGTGCTACTCATCTTTGTAACGACACAAATTGGTTTATATCCAATTTGCATTAGAAAGCGCTTCTCTGGAAGAAAAACTTGCGAAGGTAGCTCTATCTTTTTCTCGCTAGATAATCTAAATAGCACTATTGATGTTTATATTTATAATTTTTTCACCATCTAGGAAATAGAAGACAAAATAGTTTCAATCAGGAATGTATTTGCTTATCCTTAGGAACCGTATACAATCAGCTTGATTATGCCATTGGACCTGTAGTAATGATGGTAATGTTTTGAAGATAACATATGTCGAAGTACTAACGCTCTGTATCCTATACTGATTAATAATACTAGACGCAGCTCGGCTAGCTATATTATCCTTGAAGCAAGGGGAACAGTCCAGTGCGCTAATCAACATGAGTGGGCAGTTAAATATATACAGAACTAGAACATGAGTCTCGCATAGAACAGGTGTAGGAATGTCAATCACTAACAAGGCTAATGCGCTCAAGACAAATAATTACCCGGTTGGACATCCAAAGTTAGAAATGGTGCGATCTCCATCTTTTGCTCCTAATTCAAGGAAGGAAAAAGTTAATTCTAGTGGCAGAGAATATGCCGTCAATCGTGCCTGTGAATCGTTGATCTGGTTTGTTTTTGGAGTCTTGAGGATGAATGCTTTCTTTGAAACATTTGCTCGCAATATTGAGCTACGTGCTATTCTACGGAAGAGCAAACCCAGGAGCCGCTTGTCTTATCTGATACCTTTTCTAGCTCTAATTCTTTTGGTAAATTTGCCATCATTATCTGCCGCTGGCCAAGAGGAAACTGAGGAAACTGAGGAAACTGAGGAAACTGAGGAAACTGAGGAAACTGAGGAAACTGAGGAAACTGAGGTTGCTGAGGTTGTTGATCCTTTCACAATTCCTGCAGACGAGCAGCCACGAGCGCTCCGTGATCCAAATCTCGGTATAGAGGTGATCGTTACAGGTTTATACAGACCAACTCAAATGGCCTTTCTTGGCAATTCCGCTAATGATATAATAGTGACAGACAAAGACAATGGCACTGTTAGGAGAATAATCAATGGCGTGGTCCAGCCAGAACCACTGATCGATGTTGCTGTGGCAAACAATAATGATACGAACGAAAGGGGCTTACTTGGAATGGAGGTTGCAAGACAAAACGAAACTACTACTTATGTCTTCCTTTATTATACTGAGTCTGGAGACGGAAGGGATGGCAGTGATTCAGAGGGAGTTGTGCCAGCAGGCAACCGTCTCTACAGATATGAGTTAGCTCAAAATACTGACGGAACGGCTGAGCTAATAAATCCAAAGCTCCTACTAGATCTCCCGGCTAGGCCCGGCCCTCGTTACAATGGCGGCCCACTTCTCATTAGTCAAAACGAGACTGACACGATCATCTATCTTCAGGTAGGAGATTTGGACCATCGGACATCCCAAGCTAACAATTTCGCGGATGGTCCTCCAGCCGATGGAACAGGAGGAATACTTGCTATTGATGTTGAAGGTAACCCATTGCCAAATCCAGTCCTCCTTGCGCAGGCAAGTACCGATGAAGAAGAGAACGGTGAGGAAGATATTGGAATGTTACCCTATTATTTTGCATATGGTATAAGAAACGGCTATGGGATGGCAATCGACCCAGTTACTGGGCATCTATGGGATACAGAAAACGGGCCAGAATGGTTCGATGAGATCAATCTTGTACTGCCGGGATTTAATAGTGGTTGGCAGCCAATACAGGGCCCAGCGTCAGCACCAGAGAACGCGGCAGCAGACATAGAAGAAGATCTAGTTGACTTTGGAGGAGCAGGGGTATATAGAGATCCAGAGTTTGCATGGCAAACCCCCGTGGGTGTAACAGCAATCAATTTCATAAATTCCACAGCACTAGGCGCAGAATACCAAAATGATTTACTGGTGGCGGATGTAAACTATGGAAGGATCTATCATTTTGATCTAAATCAGGATAGAACAGGCCTTATGCTTGAGGGAGCACTGGAGGATAAAGTGGCCGATAATGCGGCAGAGCTAGATAGTATACTGTTTGGTACAGGATTTAGAGCAATTACAGATATTGAAATTGGACCTGACGGCTATGTGTATTTAGTAGGATATGGGCCAAATGGCAGGGTAGTTAAGATAGCTCCAACCGCGGAATAAGGCTGAAAGCGCTAATCAACGCTGCTCATATCACATATGGCCCTGTCTGCAAAACCTCCTTCTCTGCTACGTATCCTTTTTATCCCTCCTCTTGAACTTGTAAAGTTCCGCACGATGTTGTTTTCCGATTATTGAACGTGAAGCTAAATCCAATTACATTGAAGAATAAAAGATTTTAACACGCGTCGATTCACGTTGAGAACAAAGGAGCTCAACGGATCACGCAATAATCGTTTAATATGAGTCAGGTTTTACCAACGTGTATGCCAGGAGCCTATGTTATGATAAATACGCTTCCAGGGATGGAAAAGCCAGTCCTTAATCAGATAGCTCAGATACCTGGTGTCGTATCAGTTGAAGGTGTCTTTGCAGAATTTGATCTGATAGTAAGAGTAGACGTTCCATTCGGAAATACTGTCGATATTGTAATCAACGAAATTAGGAAAATTGAAGGAATAAAATCAACGAGAACCATATCATCCATTGAAGGCGAACGGAGTAGCGGAATTGGGATGGACCATCTCGGACCACCATCTGACTAATAGTCAGTTGGTCAGTTAGTTAGTTTGTATTACTGGTATTCATGCAATGGTTTATCCCTGTGAGTATTTATTTTAGATTGGAGTTCTTTACTATGATCAGAAAGTATATGCTTGTTGGCACACTGATCATGCATAATTCCTATTTCACAAAAATCGCAAGACGTGACGAATTCTATCTTTTCAAAACGCTTTCCACAGTAGCCGCACTTTTCTACTCCTATATCATAATTAGACAATGGTTTGAGCCAGGGGTCGCGCCAGAGAAGCGACATATATATTACTAAAAAGCAACTAGGTGGCTAATTTATCTTTAGTTTGATCGTGAATAATACTGTACATTCGCTGATAGGACTGCTGCAAGTCTTGTTTCTTTTGAATACTTAGTTTGACTTTTTGTAACTCGCCTTTGAGATCCGCTCGCTGCTTTGCAGTTGTTAGTCTTGCTAGCGATTTTGCTTCCTTAAGATATTGATGAATGTATCTCTTTGCATAAACATTCTCACCAATGAGCGCAATGATGAGATCAGGCTCCTCTGTGAGTATGCTTTCTGCAATAAGGGATTGGAGTCCAAATGTCGTCCCCGACACCTGTTTTAGCACTGAAATATTGCTCGATGACATCATCTTCGCAAAAACTATATTTGCAAAGTACGTCAATCCAAGAACTATCGCTATTGCCTTGTCGTGCTCTTTTGCATCAGATAATACGTTCAAACTAGAATTTTCAAATATTTGGTGTGCTATCTTCAGTTCTAATTTCTCATTTCTCACAGGGACTAGGAGCATTCTAGTCTCAACCGTTTTATTTGTTCCAGGTCCGAACATTGGATGAATACAGAGAGGGTGAAGATTGAGGGGTGTCTTTTTTAAAGCTGCAAAAGTCTTTTTTTTAACAGACGATATTTCTGCAATGACGGCTCCATCCTTCATGCTCCTTGAGCATTCTTTGATAGCCCCTGGTGTTTTTTGGACCGGCAGGCATACAAGAACAAAGTCTGCATCTTTTACACAGGCGGTTAGGTTGTTTTGAATTTTTACTTTACCAGAGGGTTTCAACATTTTTTGATTAATATCAAATGCAGAAACATCTAGACCGCGATGGGCAAAATAACTTGTGAACCAAGAGCCCATTTTCCCTGCGGCCCCTACTATGGCCACATGTTGCATTTTACAAGTGCTCCCTCATGACTGATGCCATTACCTCAAGCCCTTCTTCTAATATCCTACGAGGCTGACAGGCAGATATTCTGACAAACCTTCTGTATGAATCTCCAAATCCACTACCAGGTGCTATGGCTACACCTTTTTCAAGTAACTTTTCAACGAGGGGCATATCCTCTTTATCCTCCGGCAGCTCGGGATAAGCATACATAGCACCGTCAGGTTCCACGCATCTGAGCGACATTTTCTTGAGCTTGTTATATACAAGACCAACTCTCTTTTTCATCAGCAAGATGTTATCTAAAGGGTCTACTTCCAGTGCAGCCAGGGCAGCATGTTGCATTGGCTCTGCTACGCTTGTAATTGCAACTGCCTGAACTCTTGTCAATTTTGAGATAATTTCTTTGCTTGCAATAGCATACCCAACTCTAAATCCAGTCATTGCATAACGCTTTGAAAAAGATCCTACCATAATTGTCTTGGCGTAATCGTATTTGCGTATACTGTTAAATTCGCCAAATGCATAATCAGCATAAACTTCGTCGCTTAGCAAGTAAAGACCGTGATCTTTTGCGATTAAAATTACCTTTTCTATTGTTTGCTTATCGAGCACCTTTCCTGTTGGGTTATTTGGGTAGTTGAGTACAATCATCTTAGTAGTCGAATTAATCATGTTTTCGAGTCGTCTCGTATCTGGAGTCCACTTGTCCTCAAGTGTTGTTCTCAGTATCTTTGTCCTTGCACCCACAAAATCTGCACATTCCTTATATGCAGGCCATGCAGGTTCGATGACTATTAGCTCTTGTCCTGCTTTCAACAAGGATGTTATTGCGCTGAAAACAGCAAAGCGACCGCCAGGGGTCACTAACACCTGATCCTTAGAGATTCCTCCTCCTTCCTTGGTTGCTATTGCATCACGCAGCTTTACGATTCCTCTGGTATCTGTATAATGGTAAAGCTTTAAAGGGAAAGATTGAGCGAGGGCAGTCCCAACTGCTGTAGGTGGCGAATAATCTGGTTCGCCAACCTCCATGTGTATTATTTTTTTGCCCGAGGCCTCTAGCTGTTTTGCCTTAGAGAATATGGCAAGGTGTGTCTGCTTTTCTACAATTTTTTGCACGGTTTTCTCCCGCTGAACTTGCTCAGATTCAGTAAGCAAGAGGTTAAGGAGTTGTAGTGCAAACTCACTACTCATTCCAATCTCTTCTGCAAGCGAGATGACTCTCAATCGTACTTCTTCTTCAACTTTTTCATCTCTGATATCAATGCCAAACCTGCTCTTTACTTCACCGATTCTTCTTGCTAGCTCTATACGCTGTTGAGCCGCCTTCATTATCTCTGTTGTCACGCTACGGACCTTATCACGAAGGAAGTCGAGCTCTTTGTTTGTGTTATTCAACAGGACCATCTCTCTTTAAGACTGAAGGTATCAGGCCAGACCGGATAGCATGATCGGCTAAAACCATAGAAACCACGCATTCGACAACTGGCGGAGCCCTAGGTACGACACATGGATCATGCCTACCCGGCACGGAAAGATGTGTTTGCTCACGAGTTGAGATATCAAGTGTTAGCTGCGTTTTGGCTACTGAAGCAGCTGGCTTAAACCCCACTCTTATCACAATAGGCATTCCATTTGAGAGTCCACCTAATATCCCTCCAGCATTATTCGTCTTGGTTATTACCTTGCCATCTTTTATCAAATAGCTGTCATTATTTTCTGAACCACGCATTTTGCTGCCTGCAAATCCAGATCCAAACTCAACAGCTTTGACTGCAGGTATGCTAAATAATGCCTTGCTGAGATCTGATTCTAATGAGGCGAAGATTGGCTCGCCGATGCCGACGGGCAGCCCACTGCTAACACATTCAATTATCCCCCCGAGTGAATCCCCCGACTTTCTAGCCTGCATGATTGCCTCCTTCATGCTTTGAGCTGCTTTGAAGTCAGGACATCTTACGTCGTTGTTATATCTAGCAGCAATATCTTCTTTGGTCATGTTTCCTGACCTGATCCCGCCTATTTCAATAGTATAGGCCACAGTCTCGATTCCGAGTGTTATCCTTAGAAGTTTGGCGGCTAAAGCACCACCCATAACAAGAGTGGCCGTCAATCTTCCAGAGAATCTTCCGCTTCCGCGGTAGTCTGCAAAACCGCCATACTTGACGAGTGAGGGATAATCTGCATGTCCAGGACGAGGGATATTTTTTATCATGTCATAAGGTTTTGAATCTGAGTCTTGATTCCATATAATCATACAAATAGGAGCTCCTGTGGTAAACCCGTTAAAGATGCCTGATAGGATCTGTACCTTGTCCTCTTCTTTCCTTTGAGTGGTTATAATAGACTGGCCCGGCTTTCTCAGGTCAAGGAATTGCTGTATGTCGGTCTCATCTAAAGGGAGGCCAGCAGGGCAACCGTCTACAATTATGCCAACACACCTCCCATGGCTTTCACCAAAGCTCAGGGACACAAACCGCTCTCCTATCATACTGCCAACCATCTTGAATGAGAGCAGTTGAGCCTGTTCTATATATTGGCTTTTTGTTATTCTCTGTCTGGTGCCGGTGCTATGATTCCTCCGATGTTTTTCATATCAGAAATAAAGTTAGGATAGGAGACGTCTACGGACTGAGCTCCCGCAACCATCGATTTTTCAGTCATCATAGAGGCAATTGTAAATGCCATGAAAAGTCGATGGTCGTTATGCGCTTCTAGTGATGCATTTCTGATTGCAGTCGGAGCAGTTATCCTTAGGCCATCTGGAAATTCTTTGATATCTGCCCCAAACTTTAAGAGTTCGGCTGCAATGTTTGAAATCCTATCGGTTTCCTTTATCCTGGCATGAGCTACTCCTGTTATTGTAACAGGATTTGCAGCTTTTAGTGCAAGTATCGAAATAACTGGCAAAAGATCAGGAGTGTCTGAGAGGTTAAAGTCTCCACCCTCCAGTCTATCCTTAGATGAAATAGTTACGTCGCCCTCTTCTTCATTGACTTTTATCGCAGACCCCATTTCCTTCAAGATCTCTAGGATCCTCGAATCTCCTTGAGGCATTTCAAAGTTGAGCCCTGTTACCCTAACTTTTTCTCCAACAAGTGCACCAGCTGCAAGTATAAGCGCAGCAGTTGAAAAGTCGCTTGGTATATCAAATTTCGCGCCCTGGTATCTTGCATTTTTGATGTAATATTCCAACATATTTGGATTATGATCCACAGAGACCCCGAAGTGCTTCATTGTTGCAAGCGTAGCGCTTACATAAGGTTTAGACACGAGATTTCCTTGTACCTTGAGTGTGGTTTCTGAATCAGCATAAATGCATGTTAGAAGTAGTGCTGATATGAACTGACTTGAAATGCTGCCTTTAACTAGTGTCGTCCCTCCCTTTATTCCCCCGCCCTTTACAATGATAGGTGGTGTCCCATTTCCCTTGGTGGAGTAAGCCTCTACGCCTAGCTGTTGTAGAGCATCGAGCAATGGCTGCATGGGACGAGTGCGAAGGCTTTCATCTCCTGTCAGTACCGTGTACCCAGTTCTCACGAGACCGGACATAGCCGTTAGCAGCCTTATTGTGGTTCCAGAATTTTCTGCATTAATTACGTTCTCCGGTGGATCAAAGTCAGCGCTGCCGTTTATCCGCATCTCAGCAGCATCATATCTTATTTCCGCCCCAAGTGCGCTACAACCTGCTATAGTTGCTAGAGTATCTCGGGCAAGAAGAACATGGTTCAGGGTGGAATGTCCTTCAGCGAGCGATGATATTGCTATTGCCCTATGGGTGTAACTCTTGCTGGAGGGGCAACGCAGAGTTCCGTTTATCCTAGACCTTCTCACTTCTATGCTAGTCATTTACAATACTCACTTTCGCCTTTTCGTGATTCACCTTTGAAACAATTATTCTTCCATCAAATTTAGATAATGCCTTAGCAATTTGTTGAACTGCGTCTTCGTATCCTACAGCGGCTATGGATGGGCCATTACCGGATATGCTGGCAGAAAGCGCTCCGTGTTCTATCGCATCCAGTGTAGGTGTATAACTTGATGAAAGGGATGCAGATGCAAGAACCCCATTGAGCTTCATTGCCTTCCAGTACTGGCCTGACTCGGCCAACTTGAAAGCCTCAATGAACAGATCGGAGAAGTTCCTGAGTTTGCGGATGTCGCCTCTTGAGGAATTCGTAGGTAGCAAGATGATCGCATAAAGGTTTTCCGGTGCTTTTTCCTTGCGGATTAGTCGTTTGGAGTAATTATCTGTAACAGTAAAGCCACCAAAGTAGCAGGCAGTAGCATCGTCGTAGGCTCCAGTCATTGAAACTTTTGCTTCAAGGGATGAGCGAGTAGACGCCTCGAGTATGGCATAATCATCAATTTCTCCTTCCTTTACCAGCTGGCTACAAGCAAGGGCAACAGCATTCGAAACTGCACTAGAGCTCTTGAGGCCATATCCCATTGGGATTTCCGAGTCGACCCTTATACTTATCATGTTACCTTCGATGGTTTTTTTGGGCATCATTTTTTGGATGATATTTTTTATTAGCTTATCACCATTTCTGCTTGGGGTAACCTTAATGCCATGGCCCGTTTGAAGTTGAGCTTCAGCCGTAACCTTAAGTGATATCCCAAGTGCAGATCCCTTCCCAGTAGCTATGGCATTGACCACTGAAATTGCTCCATGTACTATTGCTCTAGTCTTTTTGGATTTCGCCGTCATGTCGGTTCACCAAAGATCCCAAGGAGGTTCTTTTTCATTGCATCCTTGGGAGCAGACAACCCGGTCCATATCTCAAATGCCTTAGCGCCCTGCTCGATAAGCATTTCGTATCCGTATACCACACTTGCTTGCGCATATTTGGCGTTTTCAATAAGGTCTGTGACCATTGGACGATATACGATGTCGTATACTATACTTCCCTTTTGGATATGCTGATAATCAATTATGCTAGGCTCATTGTTCATCCCTAATGTTGTTGCGTTGACTATCAAGTCGCATGTAGCAGAAAAGTCTGTGGCTCTATCAAGAGGTACCGCCTCGCACCTCATCCCTAGCCCAGCGCCTAATGTAGCAAGTTCGTTAGCTCCTTGAATATCTCGGTTTGCGATTAGGAGCTTGGCTATAGCTTTCTCCTCTGCAAGAGCTACAACTACTGCTCTGGCAGCCCCGCCAGAGCCAAGGAGGAGAACATGCATTCCATTAAAATCGACGTGACGCCTATGCAACGGTTCAATGAAACCAAACACGTCTGTGTTATATCCTCTAAATATTCCCCCTATGTTGTTAACAGTGTTTACTGCTGATGCTTTCTTTGCAGTAGCCTCTAATTCATCAAGATATCGCATAACTTCTCTTTTATGAGGGGTCGTAATATTGAAACCTGCAATGTTTATGCTCCGCAAGGACTCGATCGACTCTTTAAGCTCATTCTGTGGAACCCTGAATGCAATATATGTACAGTTAAGGCCTTTTGCTGCAAAAGCTGCATTCTGCATGGCCGGTGAAAGTGAATGGTGTACTGGATCGCCTATGATGCAATAAGTCTTCGTCGAAGTCTGCATAGGATATAGCAAATATTTAGAGTCTATTACATATATACCGTGGAAGAAACCGCTTGAAGCAATGCAAGTGAGGATCAATAGTGATTACTGATTTATATCCATAAATGTACATCATTCAGAAATGTGTATTCCGATATTCATGTCATGTTATCAAACACAGCACAACTGAAAGATTGCAAATAAATCTGCGTATCAAATATACGATACCAGTTATGTCTTGGAGGCGCTGCTAATCTTCTGGTACAGCTTCTTCATTTGTTGCACAGTTAATTGTCCTGGTGCAACTGCTTTTTCTAAGCTGGCATAAGTAAATGGGGCGTTGCCAATTAGAGTGCACAATATCCTTGATAACACACCTGCGTCACCCATAGCAAAAAAGATCGGAAATAACCCTATCGCAGTCTCGTACAACTCGAGCAGTCTAAAAGAATCATCGAGGCTACGTGCGGTCGTCACAATCTTGACATAATTACTATAGGTTCTCATCTCTGAAAGAAGATCCGAGAGGGTATCGGCTGGAGGGGTTTTCTCGAAGTCATGCCAGGACACAAGCAGAGGGTTCCTTTTCTCTTCTAAGAAATCTGCAAGATCGTCATTTTTTTGTAGCGTGTCAAGTTCGACATCAAGTAGCATTGGTTCTTCTTCTGCAAACCTGTACAACCACTGCAGGCGATCTCTTTCGCTGCCAACAAACACGCCTCCCTGAAACTTTGATCTCAGAGTAAATATTGATCTATCTTTGATCTTTTTTGCAGCTTGTAAGGCGTTAGGCAAAAGATCCGGATTAACAAAGTCGAAACGGACTTCTACATAGTCGGCTCCAAGTCTGAATGCGCGGTCTGCGTTTTTCAAAATAGAGCTTGCATCGTCCGAGGCTATGGATACACATATCTTTGAAGGCAAGGTACCTGGAATGCACAAGGAGGTAAAATTAATTGTTTTTTTATCCTACGCCTGCAGGGGGAGAGCTATGTGAGCCATGGTCAATTCTCTTATGTGCTTCTAAGACTTCAGGTGATTCGAAGATCCTGCCACAAACAGTACAGCGATGCTGCCTAGGACTTTTGGATCCCGCACTTGCAGCTGACATGGGTATGTTTAGCCATATCGTCCTATTAAAGGTGTGACATAGAAACTAAGGGGTGTTCTCCTTAGTCTATATTTTATTACTTCAGGTACCAACACGTTATTAATTTTGTGATAATTGGATTTACCCTCCATTTGCAAAGTGTGATGGGATTTTTCTCCAATTAGCTATGAGGGCCTCATTTCGTATGTGAACAGGCTCTCTTTCTATTCTGAATTTGGCTAGTTCAACATATTCTGTTACCAGATCTATCCCTAGGTAGCGACGACCAAAATGATGGGCTACCTTCGTAGTCTGTCCGCTTCCATTGAACGGATCTAGTATTAGATCATTCTCATACGAGTAGAGTTTCATCAGGCGATATGGAATTTCTTCTGGAAAGGGGCAAGGATGATCAATGCAACCCGGCGGTACCGGAGCAATATGCCAGACGGAGTTGGCTATTTCTCTCGTCCACTCCTCATGTGTAGCTGGTAGAATCTCTATTTTTTTAGTACGGCCCGCGTTGACGTCACCTTTACGCAATATCAGAATGAACTCATGCATAATGTTTGCACGATAGTACTTTGGGTATGGATGGATAATGAAGGATCCATATCTATTTGTGCCGCCAGTCACTTTGTGCCAAATAATCTCCTCATGAAGATTCCACTTCCCAAAAGGCTGGACAAGTCGGGACAGCAGCATATGAGGTAAAGGCACTATAGTTCCATTGACCACTTCATTTGCTATGACAATGCAACAATAGCCACCTTCCTTTGTGACGCGATAGACTTTCTCGCCAAAGATGTCTGTCATGTCATTGAGATAATCATTCATATCCACGTTTAACTTTCCTCGATAGTAAGCACCACTTCCTGATGCATGGATGCCATAATCGATTGCGTTTCTATAGGGGGGTGAAGTTATTGTTAACTGTACAGAATTCTCAGGAAGATTCTGAATTATGTCTTTACAATCGCCTAAACTTATTCGGTTAGTAACTTCTTCTTGGACAAGCATGATTTGATTCTGTATGCATGCTCCAGCGATTAGTCCAAAGCCTCCATACTTTAAAGTAATAAACAAGCTACTAAAAACAAATTATTCCTTCAGCTTACAAAAGTGAGCTCGGTTTATGAGATGTTTACTAATTTTTGATTAATTGACGCTCTGAAAGTGATATGTATATTTTTGCGGGTTAACGGCAGCAATTCGGTTTGTCCTCGTCGGTGATTTTTTGTACTTGAGTTGCAGTGCAAGGCGTACGGATAGTAACATGAAGTCTGCAGCAGCGAGGGGTACAAACGGAGATAAAGTCCAACTCTGCCCTAAGCTTAACACTATGCGGCAGCAGGAGTTCAATTTCCGAGGAGGAGGAGCATGGTGAAACGTTATAAAATGCGCGGGAGTATAGAAAATCAGCCAAGAGCCGTAATTGCATCGCGGGGCATCATCTCATCAATTCTCAGAAATCAACAAGAAGAGGAGCAATCAGATTATGGATATTTAAGAAAATGGGAGAATCGCAAGGAAAAGAAAGGAGAAGGAGACAGACGAACCTCAAAAACTGGAGCCCAAATCCAAGTCCTAGTCCGTCTATTTCTTGTACTTCTCCTTATACTTCTCCTTGTCGTATTCTCAACCCATGTCTCTAGCGGAGCCTAACGCCTTGCAGGCTGTAGCCTTTGCACCAGCCTCAAGTACGTCAGATGCACCCTAGTTTTTAAGACCTGGGTGCCTTAGATATAATACATCAAATTATTTAAGGGGTTTCTCACATCATTCGGTTTAATATTCCCTATCTTGTCCTTTGTCAGGAACACCCTATTTCTAGCTCTATGCTCTTATCCCACGCAGATTATGCCTTGTGTGCCATTTAACGAATCATGGACAAATCCACCTTCATAGCGGCAGGGCAAAATTTCACCTTATAAAGAGATTAGTCCTTCGCTTCTGCCACTGCTTCTTTCCTATTATGGTCTACATATCTCACTCAGAGCAATAATGAAACTTCAGATATGTAAAACAAAACACACAAGTTCACTGAGGTCTTCTTTAGATGGTACAGAGACACAATATTTTAATGCGTTCAACATGAAAAGGTGACAGAAACATCAAAGATACTGCAAAGCGAGCAGGGAAGGCAAAATTGATGCAAAAAGGATTGGAGGAAAAGGTACATCCTATTAGACATTTGGTTTAACATGACTGTATTAGTATACTATGGGCCAAGGTGGTGAAGCAAGATTACAATTTGAGCTACGACTTGAAAGTCTGGGAAATATTGAGATAGATACACTACACATGTTTACCAGAAAAGTAGAGATTGCATGCGCAACCTAAGATTTGCCAGTTCATATGATGTAAGTTATTACGCTACCAAAGTCTATCTATTGGGGCTAATTATTACGGAATTTTGGCCGCCAGCATAATACAACATCACCTTGTGGTAGTCAAAGTGTTTAGTTGCATGCGGCTACGGGACAGCTTTTTGATCTATGAAAAACTGATGGCATTCATTTTTCTACAATGAATTCTTCGACTTCCATCCCAAAGTGGCGACCATGGGCTTGCTTGGCATAACCCAGCACCTCATCACCGGTTCTTACTTCAGTAACTGACAATAATTTTCCATCTTTTGATATCAGACGGATCGTCTCTGCATTTTGCAAAATGACGGTGCCCTGCTGACCATCGATCTCAGCACGTATTAATCTGAGGGGTCTTGTCTCTATTTTTGATCTGCCAACCACAGCACTTCTTGCGAGTCCTTCTTTATTAACAATCCACACTTCGCTTCCAGATTCAATCTCAGATAGATAGCGCGTCGTCCCACCAGGCACTATTGTGTAGCAGTATACTGCGCCTGCGTTTACTCTAAATGGTCGAGGCGAAGTAAAGGATGAGCCTATTGATTCATTATGCACTAAAAGCATGAAGTTGGATTTGCTTCCGATCAACATGCCTTCTCCCATCCCCATCATGGATGCAGTATCTACACAGACCCTTTCTCCTATTCCTACATCCTTTACCTCTATTATCCTAGCTAATGAGACTGGGAACCTTACAGTAGCTAGCTGCTGTCTCACCCTCTCGACTTCGTCCTCGTTATCGGTCGATAAGATTACTCCGTCGACTCCTAGCTCAAGTACTGCAAACAATGTGGCAACCTCCTGAGAGTTATTTGCTGTGGCGAAGACTTTTGTTTTAGAATTATGCAGCTTGGCAATGATATTTTCGAGCGGTATTATCTTCCAATTTGGTGCATCGACGATCACAATTTCTGCTCCACTCTCTGATGCTCTTTCTATGTCGTCGATGTCATGGTTGCTCATGACTTTCTTGTAGTAGGCTACGCTCTTGCCTGATAAGTTTAGGGAACTCAGTTGATCCAAAGTCGCGCAAATGACGATGTCAGCGTCTTCGGAGTCGTAAATTGTACGTGCGGTCCCACCGGCTAATTTGGGATCAATGTTGAGTATTAAGTCACCCTTTCCCTTTAGTTTTGAGAGAAACTGTCTGATAGAAGATTCATTTGCCACGATTGGCCTTACAATTAGCTGTTTTGGTTTGAAATCAGTCAAGTTCTTTCATGGCCTCTCTAGCATTTCTCTTTTCTATTATGATCTTGTATAATGCGCGCACGATTGCAGGCGGATTTTTGTGTTGAAAGATATTGCGGCCAAATGTCACGCCCTTTGCCCCCGATGTCATTGCGCCCTCACACATCTCCAAGATTTCTCTGTCTGTACTGGCCTTGGGCCCTCCAGCAATTACTATCGGAACAGGACAGCTTCGGACAACTCGCTTAAATGAATCGGGATCACCGGTATATACTGCTTTTACAATATCTGCCCCAGCTTCAGCACCTACCCTCGCAGCGTGTGCCACAATCTCGGGGTCATGGGGATTCTTAATGTTCTCTCCTCGCGGGTACATCATAGCTACAAGAGGGACGCTCCATTCGTCGCACTTATCAGATATCACTCCAAGCTTTTGTAGCATTTCTGGCTCTTCCTTTGAACCAATATTAATATGGAGAGAAACAGCATCAGCTCCAAGCCTAATCGCCTCTTCAACGCTGCCTATCAATATCTTTCTATTTGGCGCGGGGCCTATAGAAGTACTGGCGGAAAAGTGCGCGATTAATCCAATATTTGGCGGCCTTGGCATACTTTTGATTATGCCTTTATTGACAAGGACACAGCTGAGTCCCGCAGAAGAACATTGATAGATTATACTGTGAACGTCCTCTAGTCCTTTGATTGGACCATTACTTATACCATGGTCCATAGGAATGCACAGCATTTTGCCGTCATTCAATATCCTTGCGAGTCGGATGTCCCTGCCAAAAACCATTCTCTTATTGAGACATTCTTGCGTACCTCCTTATAATTTGTTTTATCTTGATTATTCG
>DATAAU010000135.1:0-2129 GCA_036259955.1 Nitrososphaera sp.
AATAATTATAGACAGAATTATGCCAGTCATTGCCAGTATCGTAAGCGTGTCCTCTACACTGACAAGCATGATGCTTCCAAACAAAAAGCTGAATAGATCAAGTGTGAACCCTCCTGATAGGCTAATAAGTAATATGCCAAGTGCAAGACCTGATGAAAGTAATATTGCGACAGTCGCATCTGCTGGTATTTTGGCAGATTGTCGTAACTTCGTAATACCCAACGCTCCTAGTATGGAAAGTGCCAGACCCGTCCAAAGAGGATAAATGTTAGTGGCCAGCCCTATTGCTATCCCTCCGAACGCGGCGTGAGAAAGTGCATCTCCAAACAGCGAGTTGCGTCTTAGTACAAGAAATAACCCAATCACAGATGAGGTTATAGCCACTGAAACACCCGCAATGAGAGCACGCTGCAGGAATCCAAATTCTAAAACTTCAAGAACCATTTATGTCATCATCCTTTGTGAGTGTGGTTGTGTAGGTGCATATGGGCCTGCATGCTCGATTCTGAATAAGCTTTGAGGAGATCAGGATTTTCAAAGAATTCAAATGCCTTGCCGTGGAAGAACATTGAGCGGTTGATACATGCCACGCTTGTGGCAAGCCTATTAACTGCATCAAGATCATGCGATGCCCAGATTATAGTGATCTTGTTCTCCTGATTCAGCTTTTTCAGAAGAGAATAAAACTTGTTTTGCATTTCAACATCGATGCCTGTAGCTGGCTCGTCCAGTATCAAGAGCTTAGGGTCGTTCACCGTCGCCTTTGCTATCAATACGCGTTGTTGCTGACCGCCGGACAACTCGCCGATTCTACGATCCTTTTGTGCAAGTAAACCTACAGTTTCAAGCGCTAAAGCTATTTTCTCTTTAGATGTTTTATCTATGATATTGATTCCAAGTGATACAATTTCTTCAACTGTCGCAGGAAAGTTCTGATCAACTGTTTTCTTTTGCGGTATGTAACCGACACTTTTGAAAACTTTGTTGTTCTTCTTTTTGATGTCCTCTCCGAGAATTTTTATTGTACCTGTGTAGTCATCACGTAGGCCTAACATACAACTGAAAAGCGTAGTCTTACCTGCGCCATTTGGACCTATTATTCCAAGTATATCTCCCTCTTCAATTGTAAATGAGATATTACTCAAAACCTCGTTACCAGAATAGGCATACGAAAGCCTGTCGATCTCGACTATCTGCATTCTAGACCCTCCTTCAGATTCACAATATTTTGCCTCATCTTGTCAATATATCCGATACCTGCTGCTTGTTCCTCTTCGCTAATACCTTCAATTGGACTCAGCACTAGTACCCTGCCGTCTGGAATCTCGTTGGCAATTGTATCTGCAAGTCTGCTATCGATCAAATCTTCTGAATAAATTACATTGATGTCTAAGCCATTTGCAAGCTCGATTATCTGTTGAATTGTTTGCGGCAATATTTCACCTTCTGGTGAAACCCCTTGAATGCTGTGCTGCCTTAGACCATATCTTTCTGAAAAGTGGATAAATGCATCGTGAAATGCTATAAAATCTAATTTGTCACAGCTGGCAAGCTCTGATCTGATAAAGACATCAAGCGAATCAAGCTCTGTGATAAATCTATCCGCGTTTTGATTGTAATAATCTGCATTGGTTGGGTCTGAGCTAGTTATTGCATTGCGGATCATGTTTATCTGATGTTTTGCAAGCATAGGGTCTAGCCAGATGTGAGGATTGACCCCATTACCTTCCTCTCTCGTATTATCGCCTTCATGTCCGTGCTCATCCGCAGTCCCTACCCCGTCTTCCTCTTCATAATTAAATTCTATGCCCTCGCTAGTGTTAACAACAAATTTGGCTTCCAAGTCATTTGCCCATCTTTCAAAACCTGCGCCATTGATGATTAGCACATCGGCCGCACGTCCCATTGAAACATCCTCTGCTGTAGGCTCCCAGTCATGTGGTTCTACACCCGCTGGGACCAGGCTTGACACTTCTGCCCTGTCACCCACGATCTTGGAAGCAAATTCATAAAGTGGGTAAAATGACGCAACAACTGTGATCTTTTCCTGCTCTTGTCTATCTTGCAGAGCTGGCCTGCCCGTATATAATGTGGCAATCATTGCAAGTGGAATTAACGTGGCAATGGCT
>DATAAU010000136.1:0-7410 GCA_036259955.1 Nitrososphaera sp.
CTTGCTCACGAAAAGGTATGCTCTCATATTACTCGACAGAGCACAATCAGCGACTATTGCATGGGCTTTCAAATAGACAGTTCACTTCTGTTTAACTTGTCGTATTGTGTAGTGCCTACCGAATTGTACTTGTGCATACTCTGTGCATCTTCCTTTGATCTTGACTTCTAGAAGTATGACAGTTAATAACCTACCAAGTTTTCACGGTATTTTCTCTGAATGATTGTTATTACTACTACCACTGCCTCTACTATTACTGCTATTGTCTGTATCGTATGGACTATGGTCTTTTTGGTTTGTCGCTATTGTCCTTTAAACATCCTTAATCAAATCACTAAATGCAAGTGGTAGTATATTCATTTCACTTTCGTTAAAAAATCATGAAGATATTATATATTATGTTGAGCCGATCGCGACATGCCAAGAAAATCTTCTTCTAGTATCGGACCTAAAAAAACAAGAGGTAGAGGAAAACGCCGATCCTCTCGCCGTACGAATGTGAGTACAGGAAGGAGTAAGCGTAGTAACAGCAGTACTAGGAGTACTGGGAGTACTAGACAAGGAAGAGAAAGCAGCAACACAAGGGGCAGTAGCTCGGCCTTATCCTCAAGGACGAGAAAGGCAATAGATACACTTCCCTCTCATGGACAAAAAATATACAACAAGGCTCACAAAAATGCACTCAAACAGTATACAAGCCCCTCTAAGAGACGAGAGGGTAAGCAGCAAAGCAAAGAAGAAGTCGCTCACAAGGTCGCCTGGTCAGCCGTAAAAAAAGAATACAAGAAGAAAGGTGACAAGTGGATACCAAAAGAAGATTAGTCGTGGGGATTGTAGTTTATTAATCCACCGGCCTCGACGATTTTTGCTATGAGCTCGGGAAAGGGCTTCATCGCGTAGTATTCATTCTTTGTTATGTTGGTTATCTGATTCTTTGATATGTCTATTTCTAGTTCATCTCCATCTGAAATTTTCTTGCATGTTGATCTGTCAATCTCTATTGGAAGCAAGTATCCTCCATCCACTGCGTTTCTGTAAAATATTCTTGCAAAGCTCTCTGCAAGTATGGCTTTAATCCCTGTCTGGGAAAGAGCTATTGGGGCGTGCTCGCGGCTAGAGCCACAACCAAAGTTGCTTCCAGCGACAAGGAAATCGCCCTCTGATACTTTCTGAGGAAAGCTTGGATCAATTCCTTCCATTGCATGTTTTGCTAGTTCTTTGTGGTCATGGATCTTCAGATATGGACCGGGAATAATCACATCCGTATCAATATTGTCGTTGTCGTATTTGTGAACCCTTCCTCTAATGCTGCGGCCATTACTGCTACTGTTGCTCAATTTCTTACATCTCTTGGATCTGTTATTTTCCCCGTGACCGCCGAAGCTGCGACAACTACTGGCGATGCAAGATAAGTCTTTGATTCTACATGACCCATTCTACCTGGAAAATTCCTATTAGTAGTGCTAATGCAAACCTCGTCTTTAGCAAGCACACCCATATGGGCTCCACAACAAGCGCCGCAGGTTGGGGGACCCACAAGCGCACCGGCTTGCATAAAGATGTTGATCAGCCCTTCTTTTAATGCCCTCATGTATATTGACTGAGCAGCTGGCAGTACCTCCGTTCTTATCCTGACCTTCTTACCCTTGAGGATTTCAGCTGCTGCACGAAGATCTTCTAGTTTGGCGCCAGTACATGAACCAATGTATGCTTTATCAAGCTCTGTTCCCTGCAGCTCTCTGGCGGCAGAGATATTGCCAGGCGAGAACGGTTTGGCAACAGTTGGTTCAAGCTTTTCTACTTCATATGTAAAGATTTCAGAATAATGAGCGTCGGGATCGCCATGCATAGGAGAATATTTTGCATCCGTTCTTTCGCGCAAATATGCAAAGGTTATTTCATCTGGCTCAATTATGCCGTTCTTTGCTCCTGCTTCTGTCGTCATGTTCGTAAGCGTCAAGCGCTCTTCCATTGGCAGATCCTTCATTACGCTACCCGCAAATTGCATTGCCTTATAGTTGGCACCATCGGTGCCTATGTCGCCAATGATCTTCAGTATGATATCTTTTGCCATGATGTGAGCAGGCTTGGTGCCATCGATCTTGAAGAGCATTGTCTCTGGCACCTTGAACCAGATCCTGCCATTCATAAGTACATAAGCAATATCGGTGTGTCCCAAACCAGCAGCAAATGCACCTAAGGCTCCGGTTGTGTTAGTATGTGAGTCACCTCCAACATACACTTCACCGGGGAGTACCAGAGCCTCTTCGTGTGAAAGCGTATGGCAGATGCCATATTGACCAAGACCGTACTTGAAATGTTTGTTGATGCCGTACTGCTTGGTGAAATTAGAAAGAGTCGTGATATTCTCAGCAGAAATTCTGTCAGCGGAAGGAACAAAATGATCCTCTGTGACCCACACCCTGTCAGGGTCCCAGATCTGAGTAAGCTTTAGTCCTCTCTTCTTTTCCCACTCGTTAAAGACCTTAATGACACCTGGACCCGAAACATCATGTAACATGACCTTATCGACCTTGGCGAACATAACGTCTCCAGGCGATAGCTTTTCCTTGCCAGATGCTCTGGCAAGTATCTTCTCAGTAATTGTCATTCCAACCAAAATAGTTCACACGCAGTGTGTGAGATTATGTCTTCATGATGGATTAAAACCTTTGGAGCATTAAATTATAAAGCACAAAAGGCACCAGCGGTTGTAGTTAGACGCTATTTGGTTGTAGAAATTCTGCCGATATTTATCAAGACCCAAAAAAGTAGGTTTGACTTATTTGAGAACCTGCAAGGCTTTGCCTACAAGTATAATGACATTGTGGTCATATCAAGTAAGTTTGTGTCAATGAGTGAAGGGTCTATAGTCAAGCTGAGCAACATAAAAGTGAAGAAAAGGGCACAAAGCCTGGCGAATCAAAATCATATGGATGCCACGATAGCTGAACTTGTACTCAGAGAATCCGAATATTTAATGGACGGAGTACCAGGCTTTTTGCTTGCTATTCGGGATGGCATGATAGCACCTAATGCGGGCATAGATAAATCAAATGTTCCGAAAGGTTATGCCATGCTCTATCCACGCGATCCGTTTGGGACGGCGGAGAAGTTGAGACTAAAATTTCTTACAGAGTTTGGTATAAGGGTGGGTATAGTGATAGCAGACAGTCGCCTTATGCCGACTCGTGTAGGCACAACAGGAGTCGCAATAGGCTGTGCAGGCTTTGAGCCAGTAGAGGATCAGAGGGGCAAGAGAGATTTATTTGGCAATGTCTTAAGAGTTACGTTTAAGGCAACCGCGGATACGATTGCCACAATGGGTATAGCGGTTATGGGTGAGAGTGATGAATCCACACCTGTTGCTGTAGTAAGAGGAGCGAAGGTTGTCTGGTCAGAGAGGATATTTTCATGGAAAGACATGGCTGTTGAGGCATCTGAGGACATCTATCTTCGTGGGAGTATGCGGCGAGTGTCAGAGAAATGATATTTAACAGACCTGCACATAGTTTTAATATACCCCCACTTTTATTCATAATTACAAAACCTAAATGTCCGAATTTCTTACAAGCTACCCAAGGACAATTAGTGTCATCAAGGACTTGCAGGATTTTATTCACAAAGAAGAGATCGAGCTTAACCACCTCTGCCTTACAGTTAAGATAAAACGGGATGAAATCATCAATGCCCTGATCTCTGAGGGTTTCAAACGTGTTAAACTGGAGAATAGAAAACCAACTCAGATAGGGCACGGCTTTTCAAAAAAGCTGATTAGGCCCTGGGAGATTCATGTGCGATTGCTTGAAATGCAGCAGGGTCTTATCGCAATACAGGCAGAAGTGGAAATTTCTCGCAGGTATATACAACACATACGCTCCGTAAGAGCTCCAGTCATTTATGAAATAGAGTCGATCCTAAAAAAACATAAAATTGAATATCAGATCTGGCATGCCAAGATGCGTCAGTATATTACGAGTGTAATTGACAACCACCAGATAACGCTTAGTGCTCCGAGGCTTCCTCCTATCCCGTGGAAACATATGGCTGGCTCTGTTGTTACACTATCACTTATCTATCTGGCAAAGTTTCTAGGAATCCTGCAGTAAAAAGACTTATTATTTCTGCAGCCTAATCGGCTCAGGTGCCTGAGACAGCTGCGTTTTACTATTATGGCATATCGCCTTGGGAAATTGAAGTTATTTATGACACCTTAAGTCGGTGTTTTGAAGTAGAAGAAAAGCAGCTCTCTCCAGACGATCCACAGTATGTCAGCATGGTTGAGATCAGCTTTCCTGTTCCGTATAATGAGATATTCTTCCAACAGGACTTCACCATGGATAACTGGTTCAAGATAAAAGGCGTCATAAAAGACGTGAAAAAAAGACGTGGTAGAAAAGGCATCAAAACATTCATCAAATTTAGAGGCTTTGGAAATGATAAAAAAATTGGTATTGTTTTTCCACTGCAGAGCAAAGGCGATAGGCAATTTGAAATGGGTATCGAAAAGATAGAATATTTAGTTGATATTGTGCCAGCTCAATTGCGATTGATACCGCCCCAAGCGGAAGAAATATGGTATTTATATGATGAAACTAGCTACAAATGGATCCCTTCAGTTGCTAAGACTAGTAACCTCAACTATATCTTCAAGAATAACGAATGGAAAACAAAATAAAATTATTAAATTTCAAGAATAATATAACTAGATCCTATACATATCTCTCTTCATGTTATTTGAGATGGTTTATAACATGGGAGTCATGGATAGCCTTGCTAAGCTCCTTATACTTTTTGTCAATAAACTCAAGGGACTCCGCTAACCTTTTTGATTTGCCCATCTTGAACCTTATGAGTTCACGATGACGCCAAAAATGCTTTCCATCTGAAACAGATAAGGTAGTAAAATAATCTAGTCCTTTCAGGTTATCTGGCAGTTTGACATTGAACGGCAATAAGTATTCTACTGTGAACCACTCATCGCCATCAGGGTAGTCTATGCCCGTTGAAATGTCAAAGTAAAGATGCAAAATGTCTTCTACCGTCAGGCCGTCGTCTAAAAATAAGGGATGCTTGACGCTTGATTGGCGATAGTCCCTCTTTAGCAGCTCTGGTTCGAAGTATGCTTTGATTATGGCTCGTCGAAAGATTTCGTTTACTTCTTTAAGGTTCAAAGATACTATATACCGGCAAATGGATATTATATAATCTTTGTAATATAGGGTCAAATTTTGCAAGAGTGCTTCTTTCTAGTGCCTAAAGAAGGGTTCAATTATCATTTGCCTCTTGTTGTATCTATAAGCGTCTACATCCACCTTTCTGGGGATAGCTCATCGACCGTTTGATCTATAGGGTCTTTCGAGATAACTTGTCACGATCAAACCACATATCCAAACTGGGTAAAGGCTATAATGAATGTTATATTTATAGTACTCGAACTCCGATATAGCTCGGCTAGGGATAGTATATTATATACATGCATGCAAAAAAGTTGTAATTGATTTTTGAGGAAAATATGAGAGGAGAAAGAAGATAACGATATGATAGGAAAAAGTGTTCTCGTAATAGCTGGTATTATTGTTATAATAGCGATAACACTTGGGCTTTACGCTTCGGGAATAGATGATCGGTTTATCGATAGTGGGTTGGGAGGAGGTGGAGGAGTAAGTCCCAATATTGCAGAGGTAGTCATCAAATCCGACAGCGGATGGTCAGCTGATATAAAGGATAGCCAGTCCAGATCACATATGGTAGAAGGCTTCGGTGACAGAACAGTACCTATCACCTGCAACGATGATGGCACGTACTCGCTAACTGTGCAAAAATCAGATGAAGGATCCGGTACGTTGAATGTGCAAGTAGTAACTGATGGAAGTAGCTCTCAGAGATCTACTACAACATCATCCAATGGGATAATTTCTCTATCTGGGACTTGCTAGTCATGCATGGAGAAATATCTCCCAGGTCTCTTCATATGCGCGAGGAGTAGCAGCATTCATCAACAATATGATTCTGAGCTTAGCAGAGACTAAGAATAAGAAATCACGAAGAGAACATAAAATCAAACCAATTTTGTCAACTTTGGAGAGAACGCATATACAGTGGCAAAAGGAAAAGAAAATATCGTGATAGTTAAAACATCTCTATGATGCTCTAAAACGACATGATATTCCTTATGTATTGAACAGCATGTTTGCCGATGATGAAACCTTGGATGGACCATCAGCAGAAGGGTTTTACTTCTGTGGGGTAGTGTTTACTAGGGTCGACCAGGAGCCGCAAACTTCTTCAGGGCTCTCAAAGGGTCCCTTGAATCACAACAGCTTGTGTTACGAGATTTTGTATCACAAGGCAACAAAGTTGTCGGGCTTAGCTACCAAAGGGGATATGTAAAGAATTGAGATTCACAATGCAATTATGCGGTAATTAATGAGAGTTAGATAGAGTATTAATAACTTGAACAATCACTTACAGCAACTACAATATCTGCTATTTCAGACATACTCATTGAGTTCTTATTTGATTTAAGACCCCAAGGTTGTCGTTATAAAATAAGATGTAAAATAATAATAATATCTAGTTGAACCGAACGATCCAATCCGTAGCAAGTCAAACCGTTACTACTTGCGTTTCGCGTTAATAAAATAAGCTTGTCGTCTCAAGAAGACGCTTGTAGAGTCCAGTAAAGTATAAATCAAAATAGGCTATTCTAACCCTGCCATAAAGATGATAGATCAGTTTGCTTTTCTCGGGGATAAATTTAAGAAATCAATTGCGGTCATGAGCTTGGGTGTTCTCTTATTCTTGCCATCTAGTCTTGGATTTGGGGAAGCAATAATACAGGAAGCCTGGGGACAAACGTCTGCTCCTCCTCTAGGGGAGGGAGATGCAGGTGGAGGAGGAGAAGCAGAATCTACTACTCCAACTGCAAACGCGTCGACGTTTATAGTGCGTGGAATTATAGGCAGCAGTCTACCTACACAAGATGTAGGTGTTCCGTCTGACAACAATAATAGTGGTGGTAATGATTATGTCTTGGCTGGGCGATTCAGAGTAGTTGCAAACCAAAGCATTGTTGATCGGTTCGTTGCGGAAATGGATATGGCAGCAATGAATGGATCTACCGCATTTCACAACATTACCATCGAGGAAACTGCACCTTTTAGGTTTCAACTGACAGAGAGTGGAAACGGGACAAATACAACCACAGGTACTGGCTCTATTCCTCCTATTAGTTCTAATTTAATGACTCGCATCTATGTTGACGGTAACATACCTGTGATAGATGATGTTCCGCTGACAATATCACTTCGAGGGCAAGTTCTTGCCATAGAAGGTATTGATATTGATGAAACAAAGATAATAGATCCGGCACAACGGGACATCCTAAGTGTAATTGACGGACAATCA
>DATAAU010000137.1:0-21803 GCA_036259955.1 Nitrososphaera sp.
TGGACAGGCTTCAATACATGCACCGTCAGCAACACATGAGTCCCAGTCGACAGCCACCATTGTTCCATGAACACCTAGAGGAACCAATTCTTCTCCTCTTGTTTGATAGGCAGATTTGACTTCTTCATTTTCTGCCGCTTCTGCAGCCCTTCCAGGCCCCCATACAAAATGAAAATGCTCCCCGTCTGAGTGCTGATGCTTACCAGTTGGCTGGTGATTTTTTGGAAAGTCTGGATCTATTGGCATGTTGATATAGCTACGTAAGATACATTACTAATATGCGTTACACCAATGAATGCTGCTGTTACATCGCCTTATTCTTGATTCAGGTATATATTGACGATGAACTGTATCCACTATAGCCGAATGTCTGAAGGCTCGATCTTTAAGAACAAAGCAAAACTGTCACCGCGCTACTTGCCAGATGAGCTGCCGCATCGCGGAGCTGAGATTCAACAAATAGTACGCGCGTTCTCTGATGCACCAAAGGATCCTAACAGATTTCCCCTTAGTATTTTGCAAGTAATAGGTGCTGCAGGCATCGGCAAGACTTCGACGGTTCTGAGATCGTCTAAACTCCTCGAAGAACTATTTACAAAAAACAGGTTGAAATTAAAGAATGTATACATTAACATGAAGCTGCAAGGAGGTAACAAATTTGCAATTTATAGATTCTTGCTTGAGCGCATAGCTCCAGAGTTGCCTGCTCAAGGTCTTAGCGCCGAAGAGATGCTGCGCTACCTCTTGCAATACTTGAGACAAAATAACCAGTATGCATTGATTGTCATAGATGAAATCGATTATCTCGTAAAAAGCAGTAAAGACGGAGGTATCATTTACGATCTAACACGCTTAAATGAATATGAGCTTGACCAGCCTTGCTATGTTAAGGGAGTAATATTCATTGCGCGCAGTATGGAATTTTATACTAAACTCGATGCGGCAGAGCTGAGCACACTTGGCAGGGTTCCAATGGAATTTCGCCCATATACAATACAGCAAGTCAGCGACATACTGGAGAGCAGGGTTGCTGAAGCCTTCAACCAAAAGGCGATAGGCTCGGACGTTATTGACAAAGTTGCCAGCATTACAACTTCAGCCGAGATAAATGGAGACATAAGATATGCTCTCGACTTATTGTTATACGCAGGCAACCTTGCCGAATCTAGTGGGTCAGGAAGGGTAACGCTTGACCATCTCCGAAAGGTACATGGCCAAATTCACCCGTCAATCACCACGGAGGAGATTGATCAACTCTCAAAGAACCATATCCTGAGCCTCATGGCTTTAGTGCGCGCGCTGAGAACCAAGAAAAAACCATACGTTGGACTCAAGGACGTACGCTTGTACGCTTCGGAACTCGCTGATCAGCTTGGCATGAAAAACATCGACATCGAAGACTATCTTGACGATCTAAATGCAAGGAAGTTAGTAGACATCAAGTCACTTAAAGCAATAGGATTACATGGCGCTTCGCTTGCGGAATTAGAACCCGTATTGATGAGGAAGGTCAAGGAAGGGTGAAGAATAGTCTGGTGTCGCAAGCGATGAACAGTAAGGAAATTATCGAAATAGGGCTTGGCAGCATCGGCAAAATCAAGATAATGAAGGCTCTTGCAGAGGAGAACAAGCTGGCAACAATCTATGTGCTTCATAAAAAAACTCATTTGAAGCGTGAAGACATCAAGAATAACATGCTCGATCTTCTAAAGATTGAATGGGTCATTCAGAGCAAGTATGCTAATGTGATGTATAGGATAAACAGAGACAATAAGTATGTAGCCGAATTAATACACTTCTTTAACAATGTCGGCTATATTGATCAGCAATAGAAGCTTGGGTCTTCAAAAGCATTTTTTATCACAATCTTAGAATTTAGCCTGTAGACCATTTTCCATTTGAATTACATAATTAAGATATATCCTGATATTGTTTCTCGTGAGACCGAAAGGTTCGATTTCGGCTTTCATTGCAACAAGCAAGGATGAAACTGTCTAGCCGTAGAAGTTGATATATCTGTCATCCCTGCCCTGGTTCTCCATTGCACTTAGGGAGCGAAATAGAGCATCGATTGCTGCAGCCTCGCTAAGTTTGCCCTTTGCCACCTGATCAGCAGATCCTGAGACATTAAGGTAACGGATTCGATCTGCTATCGTATCGCTTCTTATACCTTTTTCTGCGCATCGCCTTACGAGGGCCCCAAGCAGTCGGTCAAGATGATAGTTAAGATGTATTTCTGCAGCTTCGTCACCATCCACTCCATAAAGATCAGATATCATAAGGTCTAGCCTTGCTTCATCTTCGCTAGTAACTCCACCATGAGCATCCTGTATAGCAGAACGCCCTCGTGGCTTTTTAGCATCAGATTCACGCATTTTTTAAGAACGATTAATCTATGGCATTTTCTTCTTATTAATATAGCGCTGAAGAATCCAAAAAGGAATAAAAAGGCGATTCTCTAAACCTAGATGTGCAGTCTTCGCCACAGATTCATTCCAAATTCATTTTCATTACGGGCGGAGTCATGTCTGGCCTTGGGAAGGGTGTGACTACATCTTCTACCGCAAAACTTCTCCAGCTTGCGGGCTACAAGGTTTCATGTGTAAAAATAGATCCTTATGTAAATTACGACGCTGGCACTATGAATCCAGTCGCCCATGGAGAAGTCTTTGTTACAGACGACGGTGGAGAGTGTGACATGGACATAGGTAATTACGAACGATTTATTGACATTGCGATGACGAAAGATCATAACATAACTACAGGGCGGGTTTACATGGATGTTATCAGGGCTGAGCGAGAAGGCAAATACTTAGGCCAGTGTGTCCAAATAATTCCGCATGTCACTGATGCAATAAAGAACTCTGTGCGCAAGATTGCAAACGATGAAAAATTAGATATCTTGGTGGTGGAGTGTGGAGGAACCGTAGGAGATATTGAGAGCTTGCCATTCCTTGAAGCCTTTAGACAGATGGAGTTAGAGCTAGGTCACTCAAATACACTTTTCATTCATGTAACGCTGGCTCCTGTGCTTGACGTAGTAGGAGAGCAAAAGACCAAGCCTACACAACACAGTGTCCAGGAGCTCAGGCGAATTGGCATTCAGCCGGATATACTTGCTGTCAGATGCAAGACGCCATTAAGAGAGGATGCCAGACGAAAAATTTCACTTTTTGCAAGTATAGAACAAAACTGCGTCATCTCCTGTCATGATGCATCTTCAATATACAAGGTACCAGAGGTACTTGAAACCCAAGGTATGCTGAAATCAATAGCAGACCGACTTGGGCTTCAAAAAACTACGCCCAACTGGGACAATTGGAAGAATATCGCTTCATCTTTTTCAAAACATGACGGATCGATCAAAATTGCAGTTGTGGGCAAGTATGTGAAGCTACCTGATAGCTACGTCAGCATTTACCATGCCCTTCTACATGCTGGTGCGAGCATAGGCAAAAAGGTTGAAGTATACTGGATCGACTCTGAAAAATTTGAAAACGGCAATCAGCACAATCTATCAATGTTGAAAAGCTTTGAGGGCGTCCTCGCGCCCGGCGGCTTTGGATTAAGAGGAAGCGAGGGAATTATAAGCGCAGCAAACTATGCAAGGGTAAACAATATCCCATATCTTGGAATTTGCTTTGGGTTTCAGCTAGCAGTTGTTGCCTTTGCAAGACATGTATGTAAATTGACCGACGCGAATTCTACTGAGCTTGAACCAAATACAAAGTATCCTGTTATTGACTTCATGCCTGAGCAGCTGGATATTCACAATATGGGAGGAACGATGCGTCTTGGGAGCCACGAAATAAGCGTAACTCCAAAAACAATTGCAGCTAATATCTATAGGTCTACCGCTATAACGAGGCGACATAGGCACCGGTTCGAATTTAACCAAAAGTACCTCGATCTCATAACAAAGAACGGCCTTGTATTGTCAGCTCATTCAGATAGAGGTCGACGAATGGAGATACTTGAAATACCCAATCATAGATTTTTCTTTGCTGTACAATACCACGCAGAATTTAATAGCAGGCCAGGTAGGCCTGAGCAAGCATTTGACGCTTTCGTTAGGGCCGCTGCGAGGTACTAGAATTTCAATTCATAGATCCTCTGACGCGCATCTCGAAGGGAGGTTTTCTTTTTCACATATCCCTGGTTGATAAGGTGGCTCAGTGAAAGTCTAATCGTTCGCTCGGGAAGCATCGTGCGAGTCGCAAGGTCTTTTTGGCTTAGTGAACCCTCGTACTCCAGAGTCTTCAATATCAGTTTGGCACTTGGGGGCATCTTCAGCATATCTTCGGCAAGCTTAACTTTCTTTGCCATAAGGGATGCAGGTGAAGAATCTTCACCAAGTCTCACAAGGCGCGCAGGAAATGCATGCTTGTTGCATTCGAGAGTATTCTTTATCTGGATTCTTCGGCCACCGTCAAGTACTACTTCACAATGGTAACGACTAATGATGTCGGTGATCTCAAGATTGCTTCGGTTTGGGACAATAAGTGGTCGGCGGGTATTGTCAAGAGAGTTCACAGAAACAACCAAAAATACTGGCGATTTTTGCAGTACCATCGGGCCACCAGCTGACATTGAATATGCAGTGGAGCCTGTAGGAGTTGAAACTATTACACCATCGCTCTTGTCATGCCAAATGTCGTTGGCATCTATGCGTAGGACATGTTCCATCAGAGTCGCACTCTTACTTGGAAAGACTGCCACATCATTCAAGACGGGGTACGCCTGCTTGCCGTCCACTCTAACGGCAAGCCGAAAAACCTCCTCGACAGAATAGCCGCCTCTCTTCAGTTGAGATATTGCAGACTCAACATCTCTTACATCAAGCTGGGCAAGGAAACCGGTCGAGTCAGTCTCGTAGATGCCAAGAACAGGCGCAGAATCATATTCGATCTTGTGAAAGTAGTCAAGTATGCCTCTGTCGCCTCCAGCCACCATTATGAGATCTACTTCATTCGCGATATGATAGTCATCATCCTTCATTATTTGAGTCCTGACGGTCAATGATTCAAGTGTCCTTTTGACTTTGGAAAGGAGCGCTCCGTCCCGCATATCGCTGCCTGATAGCGCAACTTTCATTGGTATTATACTAATTGTAGTATTTTGGGGCCGAATTTAAAGTTAAGATAGATGTTGAAATCCGATGGCATTGTAAAGATAGGAGGCGGTCTCTTCTATATCACGCATTGAGGGAATTTTTGCTATGCCGATCTGTCGTGTTTCAAGGGCTGCCTTAACGGCCCCAACTCCAAAGCAGATGGCCCATATAGGATCCTTTTCTTTTATGTAGGCGCATGAAAATGAGGCAGAAAGTATGTCACCTACACCTGTAGAATCGATAGTGTCAATCTCTTGCATTGCCAACCAGTAATGCGTTTGATTATGAAGCATATGTATAATCCGATCCTCTGTATAAATTACAAATTCTATACCTCTTGAATTCAATGCTTGCATACCTGCTAATCCCCTCAACCCTCCTGTAAGTGCTGCCATCTCCTGATTGTCGACTTTGATTGCGTTTATGCCTGAGAGATCTATGTCTAACTTATCTGTGATGACTATCCAGCCCTGATCGTCAATCACCCGCAAATAGCCTTGTGGATCCAACATTACAAAATTTTTTTTACCCCTGTTGTGCTTTATTTCGACAAGCACATCTTGGGATAATTCGCCAATGACAGGACTCACCAACCAACAATCCGCTTTGGTTTTTTGAATATCCTCTAGGGTTATCGGTTCGCACTTGTCCTGTAGTTTTAGATCTCTTGAATTCCCACGGGAAATGATCAGAAACTTGGTAGTCGGTGAGTCTACGAAAACGCTATCGCTCAACATGATGTTATTTTTTTGGAGCATATAGTATAATTCTCCGGGAAGATCCCTGCCTGTTTTTGTAACAAGAGAAACATCAAAGCCAAATCTCCTACTTGTGATTCCGCAGTAGCATGGTGGTCCTCCGATGCTTTCATACATCTTCCCATCGTTCATCTTTAGCCTGTCAAGCACGATATGTGATGCAATAGCTATCTTCAATGACGGTTAGCGATCTATAGGTTAGCTACAATGATAATAAAAGGGCTTGTCTGCGCAGCCCTAACCGAGGATTGGGATGGCGGCGTGGGCCTACGCTTTCGCCCTTTACAAAATTTGTGATCTACCAAAGCTATAAGGATTGTGGTTGATTGTCTGGAGATACTTTTGGGTAGTATTTTTCTGTATAGTGAAAAGGTATCTTACACTCCAGTCAAGCATCAGATTTTAAGGAAGACATTCAATTCCCCCGACGTTCATCTTCAACAATACAATAATAGTTTTGTCAAAACCACAAAATGCCCAGTGATGTTTTCCTCCAAATGGAGAAAGAAATTGTGCCGCATCGCTATGTTTGCCGCTAGCTACCGATCTTTTGACACAAGATCCATATTATTAGCTATTCCAAACGCTTTTGGCAATTTTATCTATCCTTAGCGCACCACTCACTGCGTCATCCAGTTTTAAACACAAGATTTAAAGGGTAGCAAACAAGTCTTACCCAATATATGCCAAAGAAGAGAGCAAGCAGAGGTAGGTCTAAGGGAGGCAAAGGTAGCTCAGGCACAGTAAGTTGCAGTCAATGCGGAGCTTTGGTTCCTAGAGACAAGGCAAAGAAAGTTACTGGAAGGATCACGCTTGTAGAACCTACGCTTGCAAAGGAACTGAGAGCATCTGGGGCATACATACCGATGTCTACGGATGTTAAGTTTTATTGTGTATCGTGCGCAGTTCATAGGGGCGTTGTGAAGGTAAGGTCAGAGTCAGATAGACGCACAGCCTCTAAGCTTCGCTAGAAGATAATCCATTTATAGTTACCGCCACTCTTTGAGCTAATGTAATACCTGCGATTATCGAGACAATTATCATCGCCCATTGCATTGCTTCTTTGACTGGTATCATGCCTATTATTGCAATGATGAGCAATCGTTCTGCGCGCTCGCCTACACCTACACCCTTGAGTTTCCCTCCAAGAGATTCTGCTCTTGCTCTAGTGTAGCTAACGAGAAGCGACATGCCTAGTGCGACTAGACACCAAAAAGAATCTGCAAGTTGCCCAAAAGCGATACCACCAAATATTGCTACTTCAGATACTTTGTCAAAGACTGAGTCAATAAATGCCCCCTTTTTTGAAACCTGTCTTGTCACTCGTGCAACGCTGCCATCTACGATATCAAAAAAACCTGAAAGCAAAAGTATGATTCCTCCTAACACAGCAGCCAGATTCCATGGTGTCCAGTTAAAATTAAAAAACCCGTTCGAGCTATAAACAAATGCAGCTAGAACTGATACTGCTAGGCCAATTCCTGTCCAAATATTTGCTGAGAGCCCTGTAGCTGCAAACGTTTGGCCAACCCTTGTTAAAGTAGGCTCAAGTAATCCTCGAAGTTTGTTCAGCAATAATTCTTCAACATAATTCTTACATAATAATCTATATACTAAAAAAGAAAAAGCTGATCAAACATCTATTTAGCCCTCTGGAAAATTTATTTGAATTTGCAGCCTGTAGAGGTCGCCCATCTTTCCGGTTGCTTTTGTTAGTGCTTACATATTTTATTTTGAATCTTCGATATTCTGGTCTGTTTCAATTTTTATTCCAGCCTTTTACTCGACCTTCCTGTCGACATTCACCATAGTTACTGCATTTTCTCTCTCTTTCTCTCTCTATTGATTATGTAGATTTCGCCAAAATACGGTATGAGGCGTTTTTGGCAGTAAACCTTTTCATGCACACCGATCATAATTCTTTAATAGGTTTTTCTTCATGTGTACACGGTACCTGGTATATGACAGATTGGGATTTAGTTTCGGTCCTGTCAAAAATGGGCGTCGATTTTGAATCGGAAGGTAGCAACGTAAGGGTACGCAGCATCGCTTCTATTGATCGTGCAACAGAAAAGGATCTTGCGTTTTGTCGGTACGTCGGGGAAAAAGGAGAATCATACATTTCACAGTCCAAGGCAGGTGTAATATTATGCAAGAGGGAAATGCAAGGTGTGGTGCACCCAAATAGTAGTCAATTACTGATTTTTACAGATAACCCTAGGCTTACATTTGTGCGGGCGACGAGAGAAATGACGCGCCAAGATCAGCTAGTTGGCATTTCCCCAAGGGCAGTTATTTCGGAGAAAGCCAAGATTGGATCTGGTTGCTATATTGGTGACTACACAGTAATTGGCGACAATTGTTCGGTTGGTGATAACACGGTGATATACGATAGAGTATCTCTCGTACAAAACTGCATAATTGGTAATAACAGCGTAATCCAATCTGGAGCCTCTTTAGGATCGGATGGATTTGCCTTTGAGAGATACGAAGGTGGCGAGCTTGAAAAATTTCCTCATGGCGGAAATGTCAGGTTAGGAAATAATGTTGAGATTTACACTAATTGCTCTATTGCTCGTGGATCCCTGTCAGATACTTCAATTGGGGACGGAACAAAACTCGATGCTCTAGTCCACATTGCTCACAATGTTATGGTTGGGAAGAACTGCGAACTCACAGCGGGAACAATTATTGGGGGTAGTACAAGCGTAGGAGACACGAGCTGGACAGGTCTGAATTCAACACTGAAAAATGGAATCAAAGTAGGTAGAAATGTCATTGTCGCCTCGGGCGCTTCGGTGATAAATGATATTTCAGATGGCGACATCGTCGCAGGAGTTCCGGCTAGGTCAATTAAACATAAGGTAAACACCGACGAGGTATTTCTTATGGCAGGCCAAAAGACGAATGCGACTCAAACTTAGGTAGTTATTGATTCAATGACCTCTTTTGGCATCTGCTGAGAAACATTCCTAGTTACCTTATCTTGTGGAATGTTTAACAATTTGAAGTCTTTGCCGAAAAACAACTTTTGAACTTCAAAAGCTTCCACGCATGATACTGAATTATCGAATCTGCTTTGTAGTGCACGATATTGAGCAAGACCACGAATGGCATTTGATTGAAGGAATGACTTGCTTCTCTGAGACAAGAAAATGTTGATAAGCTCTATCTTGCCATCGATTACATCTGAGATATCATAATAAACTTGAGGCTTAAAGTCCCGGGTTACGGGTATTTCATATGCTAGTATATTTGGGACAAATCTCCCCGCCTCCATTGTAGAAGCAGCTATCGCGCGATGATCATGGTGTGTATCTCCTAAAGAATGAGTCAGCACAATGTCAGGGTCAGCTTTCTTTATAAAAAACTCTATGTGGTTGATAAGGTCACTGGATAGGGATAGCTTTGTATCCTCAAAGTTGTCTATCCAAAGTTTTTTTGCTCCTATGAATTTTCCGGACCGTATCAACTCCTTCGTTCGCTCCTCAGGGTCGCCGGAAGCTCCACCTCGCGTCAATGTATACATGAAGATGTTATGGTGATCCTGCCTTGCAGCTTTTAGCAATAGGCCACCACATCCAAGTTCAATGTCATCAGGGTGTGCCCCGATGGCAAGAATATTCATCAAAGAGATTGAGAATCCCGCTTATTTATGAGATCCCAAATCCCACTCTGTCATAATATAATAGACGATTTGTCTACCGCACCTTGTTTATCTTTTAGGGTCTAAAATATATTGGTTCGAGTTATAGTGTTCAAGAGGAATACAAAAGCAATGACTTTTAAATTCTTTAATATTTATTCTTCTCCATTGAAGGACGTAGCTTTTACTTCTATGCTATTATTGATTGCAATCTCAGCTGGAAGATATGCTGATGCACAATCGATCCCAATGGTGCCTCCTCCCTTTCCCGAAAGTAGTCCAGAACAAGAAAGATTGGCTCCAAATGATCGGTCACCGCCTGTGATAGAAATACTGACTACTGAGTTGTATGAGGGAAAGAACGTCTTTAAGGTTCGGATAACAGACGACTCTAGCTTGAGGACAAGGGAGGTCAAGTACGTGCGTGATGGTGAGCTTAGGGTTGATGGCCTCTTCCGAGATCAAAATAATGTCTATAAAGCATTAATAGATATACACCCGCCTTCTCGGGTTGTCATGGTCACTGCTGGCGATGCAAATGGAAATATCGTATCTGATTATAAGGAATATGAAATCGCCAAGCCCCGGGACATATTCTCTCAGATAATTGATAGATTATCACAGACATTGAATTACTTTCAGAACCTGTTGGGTTTATAGTATCGCGTAATGACCATAGTAATAAATAAATGCGCATACAGCAACATGAAGTTCAGTAACGCTGTGACTTTAGTTCAAGATAGAAGGTGCGACTAATTGGCTGAAAAGGTATGGATTGCATTCTTTTTTGTTGTGATTGCACTTTGGGTACTAGTGCTCACAGCATCAATTTATCCTCGGATTTACGGCATAGAAATTCTAGTAGATAGCGAATTAGACCTAACATACTTTACATTGCCAATACTAGGGTTCAACCTGATCTATGTATTTATGCTAATCCTGATATTTGGACTGTACCTGGCTGCTTACGGCAGGGTCACGAAATACCAACTAAAGATGAAGGAACGGGTCTCTGAGAGGTTCCGCAACCAAACAGAACTGTGCAGTATAGTTATCCCAGCAAGAAATGAAGAGAGTGTCATAAAAAGAACTGTCCTTGAATGCCTTAAACAGACATATCAAAAAATCGAAGTCATTGTAGTATGCCATAATTGCTCTGACAGGACGTATGAGGAAGCAAAGGTTAACGATCCAAGGGTAAAGGCATTTGATCTTCAGACAAAAGAGGCGGGCAAAGGAATTGCGTTAAATTTTGGTGTCGAGAATTCAAGTGGCAATTATATAATGGTGCTCGACAGTGACGGGTTACTAACCCGAGATTTTCTGGAAAAAGCATTACCTCTCTTCGACGAAAATTACTGTGCAGTGCAAGGCAGGTATATTCCAAGCAATAGAAGTTTTAACTTTGTGACAAGGATGCTTGCACTGGAAGGAGATCTTTGGTCTACCCCATTTATGACGATAAGGACCTGTATTGGTCGTCGATGTCCACTCGGTGGGACGGGATATATTGTGAGAAAAGACATTCTTGCGAAGGTAGGGATGTTTGCCAATCACCTTGTAGATGATTATGAGCTAACCTCTCGACTACTAAAGAAGGGCTACAAGATAGCCTTTGCGCCTTTGTCGATAAACTATGATGAAAAACCCCCCACGCTTGATTTCATGCTGAGGCAAAGAGCAAGATGGGCCAAAGGATTTATAGATTTGCTTGGGACTAGAGTTGGGGATCGATCAGACATTATTGGCCACATTTTCTGGCTAAATCCAATTGCTGCGGTAACGGGTTTTATCATGCTCATGATTCCAGCCGTCGCAGCTATTCATTATCTTATCTATGACTACTATCCTTATACATATTCGTATATGCCGCTAAGTATATGGTTTATACTCACAGGCTTGCTCTTCGTATTGCAGGCTGCGGTTCTGATAAAGGAATATGGTTTGCGCGGTTTTGGATATGCTGCTCAGATACCTCTGTTTTTGCCATTTTCACATTACTGGTTTGTAAGTTTCATTAGAGCATTTACGATTAAATCCTGGGCCAGCACCAAGACTACCCATGGATTTATGAAAGAAAAGGGGGCCGAAAAGGCTTGGCAAATGCAGCATGATTCTATACCCTAGAAATACAATAAAGACACGTATTATTCGTTAAAATGCAAGTGGAAAAAAATGTCGTTGAAACTGTTACAATTGCTGGGACTAGGCCAGAGATCATTAAACTTGCCGATTTGGTACAATTGCTAAACGGCCAAGGCAACCATGCTCTGATCTACACAGGACAGCATTATTCGGATAACATGAAGAGCATTTTCTTTGAGGAGCTGAAGATCAAACCAGATTATGACCTGCGCTGCGATACATCAGACGTTGCTACATTAAAGGAAAATATGTTAAAGTTCCTACGCGAGATTAAACCTCCACACATTCTGGTATATGGAGACACAAATTCAAGCTTAGCGGGAGCTATGGCAGCAAAGGAAATTGGCTCGACACTTGTTCATATTGAAGCAGGACTTCGGTGCTTTGATCTAAGCGTGCCAGAAGAAAGGGTGAGAATACAGATCGATTCCGCGTCAGACTACTTATTCCCTCCAACGGAACTTTCTAGAACCTTTCTGTCATATGAGGAAATAGAAAATAATGTCACAGTAACAGGTAATCTTGTAGTAGACGTCTGCAGGAGGCTTGCAAAGGTTGCAGACGAGTACGGTAAGCATTATGATCTTCCCGACAAGTATTTGTTACTCACTATGCACAGGCAAGAAAACGTAGATGAACCTGATAGGCTTGAGATGTTGAGGAAACACCTATCAGGGATAAATCACAAAATAGTATTTCCGATCCATCCCAGGACAAAGAACAACCTTGCTCGTTATGGTATCACGCTACCATCCAATGTCCTACCAATAGAGCCTGCTGGTTATTTGGAATTTCTTTATCTTTTGAAGAATTCCCAACTCGTGATGACGGATTCTGGTGGGGTTCAGGAAGAGGCTATCGTACTCAGACGCCCTTGCGTTACTCTCAGACATGTCTCAGAACGCTGGGAGACGCTGCTTTTGAAAGCTAATGTGCTCTTTCCTTTACACCGTCGCGATCCACTAAGTAACGTTATTGAGACGATGCTTGGTGCTAAGATCGATCGCAATCCCTATGGTGAAAATGTCGCAACAACTATGCTGCAATTGATAAAACAAATAACACAATAAGTTTTTCCTCAAATTTTATTTAATTGAAAGTAATGCAGAAAGTTTCCCTACAGGACGTGAGTGGTGAGGTTCTCAACGATTAAATTATTTTATGTAAACCTATCATCTATGAGCCGCTATTCCAATGCTTTGTCTATAGCAATTGCGCTTATGCTCATGGTTCAGATGACTCATTTAGCGTATGGACAGGCATCTTCTTCTAAGCTTTTTGGATGCCAGTACTACGGAGATGTGATGCACTGTGACATGCTCCTAAATGAATTGGAGGGAATAGAGGTCAGAGGTAATTCAACTCTTATCAATCCCTTGACCACCACGGAGATGTTATTTGTTAATGGCAAATCGGGCCAAGCCTTGGAAATGCGGGGGGAATTTAGAGAGTCAATTGAGATAATGAATTCACCAGAGCTAAATCCCGGCCAGTTATCTGTTTCCTTTTGGATGATGCCTACTGCTATAGAACCTTATGGGCATATTGTATCACATAGCAACAGGCCCCAAACGGCTGGTTGGCAGTTTGACGTCTTTAGAACTACAGGCAGTGGCCCATCCGCCTCACAAACTGGAACACTTCGTTTTGGAGTTTTTAACACTAATGGAACGTTCTTTTCACCTGCGGGCGTTCAAGTTCCGGCTGACAGATTTACACTGGTGACCGGCACTTTTGACGGTTCAACAGTAAGATTATACATAGACGGGGTGTTTGTGGGTCAAGCAGAATTTGAAGGTGAGTACAATGCGGATCCGGGTTTGCCACTGAGGATTGGTTCAGCAGCTTATTGCTCATCATGCAACAGATGGTCAGGCATTATTGACGAACTGCGCATCTATGACCGAGCACTTGGTGACGATGAAATCAAGCAGCTATACAATGTCTCGGATATTTCTTTGGGCCTGATCGGTTCTTGGAAATTTGAAGGTGATACAAAAGACTACTTGCAAAAGCACGACGGGACAACCGTTACAATGCTCACAAGCATGGTGTTTGCTCCCGATGGCAGGCTTTTTTTCACCGAGAAAAACACAGGGGCAATAAGGATAATGACCCCAGAAAATGAAATCTTAGACAACCCATTTGCAAGCGTAGATGATCTGTATGCAAGTTGGGAGCAAGGTATGTTGGGGCTTGCGATTGACCCAGAGTTTCATCTCAACCATTACGTATACGTATACTACACCGCTGTCGTAGATCTCCAAAATGATGAAGGTGACGAAGTGATCAATCGCGTTCTAAGGTTCACAGACAGCAACAACACTGGTATTGACCCAACAGTGATAGTTGACAATATTCCTGCTTCCAGGGGATATCACTCAGGCGGTGCTATGGCCTTTGGCCCTGATGGTAAGCTTTACATTACCGTCGGTGATGCCACCGAACATATTTTCGCCCAAGACCCGTCGATAGTGATAGGTAAGATACTGCGGATAAATAAGGATGGTACGATACCACAAGACAATCCGTATCCCAACTCTCCAGTTTACACAATGGGTCACAGGAACATGTATGGCATTGCATTTAACAATGATGGCACAGGTCTAGTTACTGAAAATGGCGATGTTCGCTATGATGAAATAAACCTCATAAAGAATGGAGGAAACTATGGTTTTCCCACTTCACAGCCAGCCAACCTCCCTCCTGAGCAAGCGAATGACACCTCGATCAAACCGTTGAGAAGTTATTGGGAAACAATAGCTCCAACACAGATGATATACTATAATGGTGATGCATTGCCGGAGCTCAAAGGAATGTTCCTCTTCGGAAGCTTCACAGGTGATATCTATGCTCTTAAGTTGAGTGAAGACAAAAAGATGATAGTTCAAGAGATAAAGATAGAACTCGAACATTATCCCTTTGTGCCAACAGTTGGGATCGCGCAGTCACCGGATGGCAAAATATACTATGGCGGTTACCAGATATACACGCTTGATTCGATAGCAGAAGCAGAGCAAATGCTGTTTACGATAAGCGTGGAGCCGCCTCCAGCACTTGAAATCTCGGAAATCAGAGTCGAGGAAGAACAAAAAAGGATTATAGTAGGCGGCAATATGAATGGCACACTTGCTCCGGACGACACCCTTATTGCTAGAATACCTCGAACCCTTCTTGACACCGTAACTACTGTAGCAATTGAAGGTCAGCAAGGTTCAAGTCCGATAGAATTTATCATCAACGAAGCTGGGCCGGCTTATACAACCATTAGCGTTGATTTGGGAAACTATCCTACAAACACAGAAGTAATAGAGCTGGCGATCTACTGATTTCAAGGTATACTGGCTTGGTTTAGCATGCTAGCTTGCCGCACTGTATATCTTGTTCTGACTTAGACCTATATCTCTAGCGCACGTAAAATTAGTTTTACAAGGCAGAAAAAATTACCTTATAATACAGACGGCGGCGATTGAGATGGCGGCGCTCCTCGTACCAGTCGATAGAGATCTCCAGATAGTGTCAGAACGTACAAGTTGCCATCAGGACCCGTTTCGATATCTGTAATTCCACCAGTGAATCCCCTGCCAAATATTACCGCATTTAGCTCTTCATTGTTGTCAGCCACTAAATCTTCCAAGCCAGGAATACCGCCTAGATCAAGGCCCGTTCTGTTGCTATTTATGGTAAAGAAGTACAAGTGACCGTTGTTAATGTCACCTACAAACAGGTTGTAGGTATATCTATCGCCAAGGCTTGAAGAGTTAAAGATTTCCATGTCAGTGACACCCTCAGAACGTAGCCAGCTGAAAACAGGATCCGCATAGTGGGAGCCTTCAAACTGCACAAGCTCTTCTGGTGTGATCCCCTCTCTCACAATAGGTCCCATGACGTCTTGCCAACCGCTGTTAAAACCGGGTAGAACGATATTAATTTCGTCATACTCGGTAGGTCCATCTTCAACGTCCCAGAGGATCCCTGTTAGTGGATCAAAATCAAAACCAAAACTGTTTCGGACGCCATAAGCATAGTACTTGCTAAGATCTGCTCCTATTGCTGTCAAAGGATTCCCGATCCCACTGCCATTGTAGTCAATTCTCAATATGACGGATGTATCATCGGGCAAGGGGCCGTCCCCAAAGTTTTGGAGCATCCCATCTCTGTTAAGATCTCCTATAACTGCATATAGCATACGATCAGGTCCAATTGCTATCTTACCACCATCATGGTTGGGGCCAGGTTCTCCGGGCAAATCAAGAATGAGCTGTCCTCCAGTCATGTTGCCTACGCCTGTCCATTCATATTTGTAAAGCCTGTTTCTCACTTGTTCTCCAACAGGCTCTGTATAATAGAAAAATACAGTCTTTGCGCTGCTACTACCAGTAGTCGCATTTACAATAGCAACGCCGAGCAACCCTCGCTCGCTATTATTTGCCACAGATACTTGTAGTATAGGTTGCGGCTGGAGTATGCCGTTTGACACAAGTCGTACCATGCCATTATCTTTTTGTGTTATAATCATGTCATCATGATCCAAAAATGCCATGCTTGTTGGCTTTTCAAGACCTGTAATGACCTTTTCAACTCTTATGCTAGGATCAGATATGCTAGGAGGGGCAGGATCGGGCAAAACCTGAAACGTGTTATTGTTAGAACTGCTACCACTGCTGAGCTGGACAGGAACAATATTATTGATGTCGCCCGCCGATACAGAGGCTTTCTCCATATGCCTCTTATTGTCATCTGCTCCCCAAAAGTTAAATGCTATCGATTGGCCAGCGATGAGTGATGCTGCCATCAAAAAAAAAATTATTGTCTGTTTCCTCTCCATTCCGAAAAGATTATCATTTTCGGGCTATTATATATTGTAGAGAACAGTAGAGTATTCAAAAACTTAATTCGTTGACCTTGGTTTTGTCTAGAAGGAATTTTTACCTTACGAGCTAGCTTTATCCTTTAGTCTTAATGTTGCGGGGAAATGTCTTAGCACCTGCACAGAGGGCGATGTCTCGATTATTGCTCTGACCAATTAAAAATATTGTTGACAAAAAAATAATGCTAATGATTGTTTTAGCTGTAATAGATTCTCAATCCTAATCGACGATTAACGGAGAATGACAAGAGCTCTTTACTCATATACAGAAAGCTATTAAAGAATGGAAGAGGATTTCAAAATGGTTAGAGGTCAAGCATTTTTTGAAGTGATACTAAGACACATCTGATATAAGTCGGAAACTTTAATATTCAATATTAATTGGTTGCTGTCTCATAAATACAGACAAGCCAATAACAAAACAGCCGCATAACTCCATCGAATTCAATGTCTAACACCCGCTATGGCCTCTCTTTATCGTGCTTGACCTATAAACACTGCAGCATGATTGGACAGTGATTTGAATAATGAATGTATGCTGGAGTGAGGTACGAGTTAATGAACCAGAAGAGGATGAAGGAGGCCCAGACAAGAGAGAGATGAAGGGATGAGCTCTCCGGAGGATTAAGTGGATCATGAGGAAAGTGAGGAGCAAAGGGAGGTTGAATCAGATCAAATGGATGATGAGGATTATGTGGATGATACGGCTGTTGAAAGCGACGTCATGATATCAGTGAATGATACCAGCAAGTAACAGATCATAGATGCCGAGATTCTTCTTAACTCTAACCTAGACTGGTAGAAGAACAATAATATCATAATTTATTGATACTCTGTTAAGGTAGAAGCTAATATGCTTCTATTACGCCTACGAATCAAGAAATAAGAGCAACTAGGGCCGGACACGCTTTTATACATTCATCAGGTGCACCTGAGTAGAATTCCATTATACTCCAAGAATTTGCTTTAAAAGAGCACGGTAGTCGACTTTTTCTTTTTTGCTTCCGGGGGAAGGGAGCTCGAAGATCAGAGGAATAGGCCTCTTTGCCCGTAAACTTGTAAGTTGGTAGCGAATATCTTTACCAATATCATCACTCAACAGAACGAGCCCAATTCCGCTGTTCTCATCCATCTTATTGATTTCAGTGAGTGCTTGTGCGGACGACTCCACCTTGACCCCTTTAACTCCTGCTAGCTGGAAGCTAGTGACAAACACTCGGCTACCTACGGCAACTATTTGCACTATAACCCTCTTTGATTTTTTAATGTTAGTCCCTTTTTATTCCTTTTGAGCAAGCATATGGAAAATGACTTTTATAGTTACATACCTATAACATGAGGTTAGACTTGGCTGCAACAAAATCTGCAATTCTGATGCTGATGGTTGGCTCACTGAGTTGCGGTCTTTTGGCTGTTTTCTTATCATTCCTGATGGGAATATCGCTTATCATTGCTATGCCTGGGTTAGTTATAGGTGGATTTTTTGCCTTTAGATATGCGACATATGATAGAAACATAGCGACCAAAGAAGAACAGAAGGAAGATCGAAAGAGCAAAAGAAAAAGGGGCAACAGCTAGCTTGGAAGCATAAGGTACACAAGCAAGGCGGCCAAACACGCAAACAAGAGTATTGTTGCCTTCCATATTCCAAAGTTGGCCTTATCACTGATATCCCACATGCCTCCTCCAACGTTGTTGCTTGGCCTATATCGACGCTTAATTTGCTCATAGCTGTATACTGTACCAATGTCTGCCGATGGGGTCCATCTTGCTCTGGTCCCACGTTTTTGTAAGGTATTGATGTCATAATTCTTCCTTGCCTGTTCATCAGAAAGCACTTCATACGCTTCGATTATCTTCATGAACTTTTGTTTTGACTCTTCAGAGTTCTTATTCTTATCCGGATGATGTTGTAATGCCAAATTGCGAAAAGATTTCTTTATTTCGGACTGACTAGCATTAGGGGACACACCTAATATCTCGTAATAATTTGGCACCAGGTATGGATCTCTGCAGAAATATAAATAAATATTCTTACTAGGACAGGGCCCGCTCTACTCGTTTTTTTAAAGCGTCATTCATTTCCATAAAGCCCTGTTTTATGTCTGTATCAAAGCCTTTCCCAAAGAACCGAGTCAACAAACCATCAAAGATCTCACGCTGGATAAATCGTATATGACTTGGTTGCAGCTCCTCAATTGTAAAAATATGTTCTGCATTCAGAAACCCCGGGAGCAAACTTTTGCCAAACCACCTAAGCTCTCGCCCTTCTTCTACCCGGGTAATCCTCGGTGAGTATCTTCTTTTCTTTCCATTAGGTGTTTCTATATGAATCTCAATCTTCTCACCTTGCCTTGGAAGACCGATAATCTTGTTTATAAAAGGGTTCCACTGATCATAAGTACCAAAATCAGTGAGGATTCCCCATACACTTTCAGGGTAGCTGTTGATCTCTATCTCACTGTGAACCTCTTGCACCTTAATATTACTACTGGATTCATTTTATAATTATCTTCTGCTTAAAAATTCAATTTTGATTCGGTCTCCGTTCTCCAATACAATGTCTCGTAGATCGCCATTGATGTGAGGAAGGTCATTAACATAAACCTTCGTGTCATACTGTAACAAGTCGTTTCCTATCCAATAATATAAGAAATGTCCAAGCGTAAAGTTGTGCGGTCTGCTATATGTTACCTGGATAATATTTTCTTCAACGGTATGGATGGGCCGTATACAATCATCTGCAATACCTATCCCTTCTGGAACACGAGCAGGAAAGCCATCTTCCGTTACAGTAATTGAAACCAAGAGTTGAAAAGGCTGAGATTGTGGATCCTGTATACACTGGTTAATGGGATCTTGAGATCGGAAATATGCTGTAAATGCAGAGGTCGCAAGAACAGAACCACCAATCAACCCAGCAAGTACCAGCATTGAAATCAACAAGCCTGTTCTTTTTTTTGGCCCATTCGAAGTCATTGGCGTAATCTATAATAAAAGAATAAACCTTAAGTTATATACTGCGTCCTAATGCAGAACCTGATGTGCTGGTATACTGGCTATGGCATCAAACCACATTAGCATCCTAGCTGGTGCTGAAGATGAAGTCAACCAGATTAAGACTCCTGGCACAGCTGCGCAAACTAAGATAGTGAGGATAATCAGCCAAACCGCAGTCATCTTTTCAACCATAGATTCAATTCACTTTTATCTGGCTATATAAGTCTTCAAATCACTTATGAGTATTAAAAACGCTCGTAGTTGATCTAATCAAAAGTCGTTGAAATGTTATCCCCGCACACATGTTTATTGCCAATCTCTTAGCTGCAATCTCGCAATGCTTAAATCTTGTCAGTATTAAGCTCTGCCCATTTTCCCCCCAGCTATTCTGATGATATTGTTGTTGTTGTTTTAGAGGATGAATCTCGCACCTTGAGTGGAGGTTCAAACCACGATATTATACTTTTAATTTTGATGTGACAAAGCTAAAGTGAGCATGAAAACAAGTTTGCTTAAGGTTATTCCTTCGATGTACCGCGAAAACAATCTACAACTATTTTTAAATAGATTGATGAAAAGATGGCAGTCCAGATATTCACTCGTTATTGAAATCTTCACGATCTCGACGATCAAAATTGAGACAGGTGCCTGGAATTTACATCTTTGGTATCGACCAATAATAATGATTGCTGTCTCAAATTGCGAATTAAAGCTAAGCCGCGACACAAAATATGATATTAGTTCCTGTATCAGTACATGTTTCAATATAATCACTTGTTTTCGTCTATCGGCAATCGGTTTTCTCTTCTTCTCTTCTCATCTGATTGACAATTATACATCGCTGGTTATGCATCACATTATTACGTATATATCAGCTAAAGGGTAGTATATTATGACGGCACCCACGGATAAGTTCAACGTAAAGACGCTAAACAACTCGGTAAAATTCTATTTGCCTAGAGTTGAAGGTTATTTAGAAATAGTTCGAAGCATGGCTTCTAGGTATGGTGGTATGTCTTTAGTGGAATTCGATGGATACTTTGAAGGAAAATTTGAGCCAGTCAAATATACTAAGGTAGAAATCCACACCAACGACATAGATGAGAAATGCATGATGAAAGCAGCCAATGATATTCGCATTACCCTTAAGCAGAAAAGCCTTGCCTTTGAATACAACAACAAGTTAATTCTCGTAAGCGAGCCGTAACTTTGGCTAATCATGCCAGGAAGAAATAACTATGTAACTTGAAATAGCTCCGGCAGTCATTACTTTATCAAGAACAGCTAATACACAGAGAACTAAAACGGCCGGACAAAATTACCCGTAATAATTACGCAATCGTTGTTGAAAGTCGTATATATAAAAGATAGTGGACCCAAAAAAGCTTTATTTTCTTCTCAATACTAGGCGGATTGTCTTTGCAAGTATGCTATCTCCCTTCCCTTTAGCTATCGTAGGAGATACTACTGCAAACAGTATTCCAAGACCCGTAGCAGTAGAAGTCAACCATGTAACATAATTATTCACACTCCAAAACTGACCAGACCAAAGTTCCACTAGGATACGAATTGCTATTGTGAATAAACCCTGTCCTGTGCCGACCATAACCAATAATTTGCCGAAGTTGACTCTATTAGCAGCAAAAAAACCCGCTCCCATCATTACGGTTATCCCTCCCAACTGACTTAAAATTGCCAGGAAACCGATTGGGACTATAACTAGGTTCCAAAACTGTCTGAGGCTTTGGATAGATAAAAACTCCGCTGCTACGAGGTTATAGATCTCAATGTTTGCTTTATAGCCAGAAGCTAAAAATAAGATGCCCGAAACAAATGCAATACAAGCTGCTAGTCTATTTCTTGTCGCACTATGCCTTAAGGTTTGTAAACGATCGTATGATGAACTCGGCAGCACATTGCGTTCCGGGAGATATCCGATTGCTGTCAATACATCTTTCATCTTGGAATAGGTATAATTTGCTCGAACTTCAAGTGTAGTTATCCTGAGGCGGATTCTTCCTTTCCTGTCTACGGATTCAGCGAGTGTTTTTGGGATGTAGTATTTGTTTAGAACCACAAAACCCTTCTTTACGAGCAAATAGTCAGCCAATATTGACCGCAGAAAACCAACTTTCTTACCATCTGCGGCATATACAGGTCTATTTATAAGCCGAGACCAATCAGAAAAAGGGTCATGGTCTGACATTTCAATAAAGTTAAAAGCACATCCGCTCTATTAACATTAGACTTCCTATTATTTCAACCCAGGTA
>DATAAU010000138.1:0-14617 GCA_036259955.1 Nitrososphaera sp.
AAGAAATACCCATAGCTGTGAAAAAAGTGTGTTGAAAATAGGAATATTCTCAAGAAGTAACCTGTATTGAATCGTTATCCAGTTTGATACCGCTATGAACAGTGCAATATATGCGGAGTAGAATTGTCTCGACTCCCAGAAATATGCAAAAGTCAAAATGGGAGGGATCACCGATTTTACAGGAATAGATCAAGATTATGAAATTCCAATTAATTCAGAAATAACCTTGGATACAGATAAAGAAACATTACACCAACATTCTCAAAATATTATGCAAGAACTCACGCGTCTAGGATATTTATGAAAGGGGTCTCACACAGAAAATGAGCCCAATTCGATACTGTAGTTATCCTGATTGTTAAAATGTGGTCTAGGTGGGATGATCTGAACCCGCGACCTCCGCCAGATTTCTTAAACACATCTCCTGCTCGTCTGGCAAGTTCAATAATGACACTTGAATGTCAATCGTGTAAATCACCACATTGGTATAGTAAATGCAAATGTTGCACCCTCTCCGTCTTTATTATTCTCAGCCCATATCTTGCCACCATGAGCTTCAACAATTTTCTTTGAAATGTACAATCCCAGTCCAGTGCCTTTTTCTGATGCGGTTGCAAACTTTGAAAATAATCTTGGGTTGATATCTGGATTTATCCCAGATCCTGAGTCTTTTACGCTGAGAGTGATAGCGTTTGCATCTGGGTCAACAGTTTTTTTCACCGAGATAACTCCCTCTTGACTTGAGTTTATCGAATTATCTAGCAGATTTGTCAAAACCTGTGCAATTCTAGTTTTATCTGCTTTGATTGCTGTTACTTGTTGTTGTTCATCCTCATTTGAGGACACATATGAGAATTTAATATTCTTCCTTCCAACACGCTGACTGGCATCAATTATACAATCTCGAATAACGGAATCAATAGGGAATATCTCCTTGCTTAGCTCCAGAGACTTGTTGTTTTCGATTCGTGTAACATCAAGCAAATTGTTAGTCAGCTTCTCAAGCCTTTTTGCATTCCTACTTATGATCTCTATCATTGGAATGATTTTTTCTACAGATAACGATAAAGAGGATCGAAAGATCGAATTAGGTCGAGTTTGAGCGCGTGAGGAATCCTGTATTTGTTCATAAACAACTGCTTCCTCCTCCTCCTCTTCCTTTTGAAATTGCTTAGCGATGTTTAATAATTTTTGTAATATGATCTCAGATAATCCAAGAATCGGTTGTATTGGTGTCCGCATTTCATGCGCAGCAATATTTATGAATTCATTTTGCATGCGATCTCGCTCTCTTAACTGTTCATTTGTAACACCAAGGAGCCTGTTTGATTCCTGTAACTCTTTGGTCCTTTTCTTTACTTCCTTTCCGAGACTGGAGTTCCACAGTACTAAAAATATTATCAAGATTGCGCTAGCCCCCGTAGGGCCTGCCAAGAGCAATGCTAATTTTCCGCTTTCTTGTGAAAGAATAGGGCCTATCTGAGAGTATATAGTGTTAGTTGGAGTAACTACCTGTAGAAAGTATGTAGGGTTGCCTGCAACATATATCGGTTGATAAGTTGTTAGCCTTTCTCCATTCCCATAGTCATAGACGTCATAACCAGCAGTACCTTGCAATAACTCTGTTGTAATCCTATTGAGAGTAGGATTGCGATTTATAAAGTTCTGTGTAGTCTCTTCAAAAAAGTTAAGACCTACTAGACTTTGATCAGCGCCCGCAGCAAGAAGAGTGCCCTTTTTATCCAATGCTACTAGAAATTGTGTATTTATATCGTAAACGTTCCCATAATGCTCAAAGAAACGTACTGTGGGAATCGAAACACCCACTAGTCCCAAATATTGTTTTGTCTCCCGGTCTATAACTGGATTGGTAATAATCACTCTGTATTCTCCAAGGTGCTCAAACCCTTCCGAGAAAACTGGTCTGAAAGTATCGCGCGTTTCTCTAACCCAAGGTCGGAATGATAGATCATTTCCTACCGGCGCTATTGTACTTCTACCGCTGGTAAGATTGCCTGCCCCACCCACTACAATATCTTCACTATTCAAAACAAAGATGCTATCGGTCCTATCACTCATTTGCGTATATTTTTCTGCTGCAAGCTGTCTAATCTCTTGGCCATAAAACTGGCCTTCTTGTAAGTATTTAGAATTCGAAATGCCATCAAGAATTGACAGGATCAGGGTAAGATCCGAGCCCATGTGATTAGCAATTTGCTGGGTAGATCCCTGCTGCCTGTCCTTTTGCTCTTCAAAAAGCTGTAAATTTAGCTGTTCGTGGGTTTCGCGTTGAAAATAAAAGAACAGTGTATACGATGAAATTATAATCAATATTACAGCAAGAATGCCAAATTCTCTTATGCTCCACCTATTTCTTATAATTTCTCTCACTACTGCTGTTAACCCGTGCTAGAGTATGAATGGCATGCTTTAGTATAAGTGCTTTTACGCTAGGTAGAAGAATCAAATCAGATAAATGAAAGAAGATGTTTTTATGCAAGGTTTTGTCTCGGTATTTTACTTTAGCGGAGAGGACTGAAGCAGGAGAACACAATAATATTGAGTAGTAGAATAAGAAGAAGATGGCAACTATACAACACGAATCACAATTGTATACTCCGTATGACTCCCGTAGCTATTGTTCTTATGGCTATTATTATAACACCTACAGTTTTGCAATCTGCAATAGCTACTGTCACTAGTTTACCTCATACTAACACAACTCATAACGACAATGATAGCGAATACAATAACTCCTTCACCCTTGTACCGTCAAACCAATCTTCAGAGCCTGATAAAAACAATGTTACCCTTAGAGGTCTTTTTACTGACCTAGCCAATCCTGGACGATGGAATCAGCTGCTCCAGCCTGCTCTTGATGAACTCAATAGGCGCCACCCAGACATGAACATACAGTTGGAATACACTGATTTCCCATACAATGTTACAAGAAATCAGATATTGCATACATTATCAAATGGCGAACCTGTTGATATTATATCTGTAGATCAGATCTGGCTTGGCGAATTTGCAGGAAAGGGTTTGCTCAGAAATCTAACTGCTGACTTTGAACATTGGGGTAGAATGTCAGATCTATATGAAGCAAATCTTGATGGTTGCGTCTACAACAATACCATATATGCTCTGTGGCTATGGACCGATATTCGAGGTATGTGGTACTGGAAGGATATGCTGCAACAAGCAGGAATTGATCCAGAATCGTTGAAAACTTGGGATGGATACATATCTGCTGCAGTAAAACTGGATGAATTCTTTGGAGATAGTATAACTGAAGGAGCACATCTAAGAAATGCTCCCCATGAACCAGATATGTGGTATCCATATCTTTGGATGCTTGGTGGAGACATACTAGAGCTGCGTGAAGGTCATCCTACAAAAGGTGTCTACTGGTTTCCATCCTACAATAGCTCTGAGGGGATAAGGGCTATGGAGTTCTTGAAGCGGCAGGTTGATGCTGGAATAGACCCGCAAGAAAAGCAGTTGGAAAAATCATTTACAAATAAGAATTTCTCTGTGATGCTAGCAGGTTCTTGGATGCCTGGAGAATTTCCAAAAGAATATTGGCCAACATTGGAGCAGGAAGTTGGCTTTATTCCTATGTTTCCAGTACCTAACCAGACCATTCCGACATCAACTATGATGGGAGGATGGGAGTTAGCTATACCGAGTACATCCCAAAATAGTGGCTTGGCATGGGAGCTAATAACTATAATGGCTGAGCCGAATATACTTACTCCATTTTTACAAGAATATGGGTATTTACCTACACAGAAAATAATAGGAGATGGTCAATTCTCTGGGCCACTAAATGAATCGGCTCCATTCTTCGAAGAGATGATTTCAATGATTCCCTATGGTCGATCCAGACCAAATATACCAGAATATCCAGAGATAGCTGAACATGTAACCCAAGCTATACGTCAAGTTTACAATGGATCGGCATTACCCGAAGATGCCCTTGATATGGCAGCAGCAAAGTCTGCCGCTTCATTAGAATGGAAATGACCTCAATAATAATAAAGTAAAAGCCTTTTTTGTTACTTTTCAGTTGAATTGTAGAATTATAGTAGCATGATTAGCAGATTGGAACGTGCCGTGTTATCAACATTGCTCAACAACCTCTGGCTATCTTGTGACATGATCATCAAATAAGAACCTGTGGCTGTCAACACACTCCCTCTTTTCTTTTTCTCACGTTCAGTATCTATACTTTGAATCTTTCTCAAATCTTCCGATAGATCTCTAATCTGATCTGTAGTTATAGGCCCTACATTTTGTTCTATTTCTTTTATGCGAGTCAAAAGTTGCTTCAATCTTTGATATGCCTCTTTATTCTCAACTATATCTATTAGCGCATACATGGAAAATGGCTTTTGCATAAGCTCCACTACCCTTTTTGGCTCCTTTACTGATTCTGCCAATGTTTCTTTAACATTGAAAGTAATGATGACTAATCTATTATTTCATCGTGAGGTTTGTTTCTGCTTTTTATGAATACTGTGATGAATGCCTTTGATACCAGCTCTGGCCTTACGCCCGGTCCCTTGCATCCGCTTCATTATCTTCAAAAGTATCATATTCATCATACTCCTGTTGCTTCTGTTCTTCTAATTTCGCTCGTACTTGTCAGCTGAATACGGAGCAGATTCTCTTTCCCGTGCCGTCGTGGAATAATAATGATCAGTCTTGGCCTCTTCGCTATCGTGACTGAAGGTACTCACTCGACCCTTCAATACTTGAGGCGCAGCCTCTGAATAGGCTTTGCATATCATTGCAGCCATTTCGCTAGCGGTCTTGTGAGCTGTAATTCTTGTTTTGCCATCTGTATTTTTATCATTGGCCAGCGCCAGCAAGTCCCGTCGTTGCTTGAAAATACGAGCTTCAAAAAAGCCTAATTGGTTCAAAACTTCGTCATGTGTCAGTCTTCTGGACAATACCTGTCTTTCAAGCAAAAACGCCTCAGATAAATAGCGTTGAAACGTCCGCCTTGGTATATTTACTATCTCCATTGTTTCATGGGGAGTGTAACCCTCGTCAATGATAAGACGGCGAATTTGTCTCTTTGCTTACTCACGAAGTGGTTTATTATATGAGCCTCTTTTTACTGATGACGATGATTCTTTATTCTCAAAATGTGGCACTGGGCAATTTCAATGGTTATTGGTGCTTGTAATATATACATCTATCGTGCTGCTCCAGCACGTCTACGACAAGATAGCCTCAGTGCCATAATTATGTTATTAATAGTAATTGTCTTTTTTTGGTATCCTTTTTGTTCCATTATCTGAGAACCCGCTGTATGTTCGGCCGTGTTAACAATGCTTAAATCAATTTTCTACTCTTGATTCTTGTGTCTAATACAGACGATGATAATACCAACAACAATAGAAAAAAGATCACTGTGGGCAGAGTGTATGCTGTTAGTACGCTCTTGGCCGTGATAATTGCAATTCCTGCTGTAATAGTTACATTTGTCATGCATTACATGATTAGAACAGAATTTTTCCTGACCCTTGCTGCAGGTTTGATAACATTGTTTATCGCAATGGGTTTTGGCTATAAATTATCAAAAAAGTTTGTTAAGGTTCTATCTGGTGATACTAGATAAGGGATAGGGCATCTCTGACATCCCATAGACGATAGCGATTAATGCATCAATATAAGACCTGAAATCTAACAATATCTCAATCAAGTAGATATGCATCATATTAACACGACAAGTCACACGGTATTCCTATTCATATTGGAAGTCAAAACTATGACAGAAATCTCAGCAAGACCCAATGGTTTATCCGATTCATTACCGAGATCTTATTTTGTCCATGTTATAATTAATATGAACACAGCTTGAATTCTCCTATCAATTCTTCGGATCTAAAAATCATGCGTTCTAGAAGTACAGCTATCCAATTAGTAAAAATAGCTGGAATGCTAAGTACATCTATATGAATCTGAAGTATATTGCTTTACAACTCTGTACCTGTACTTGGATCGAAATAATGACTGGAGCCGGTATCACAATCTATATGTTATACCTTGGCAACTATGCACTTGCAGCAATAACTGCAGCAGTATTTGCACCATTGATCGGGTTTCATTTTGCCATCAGTAAAGTCCAACATACAACAAACGTAGAATGGAAGCCAACAGGGAAGACGATCAAGTTACAAGACCACTAAAACACCAGCTCATCAGTTGAAAGTGTCCGTGCGCAATACCTACACTTGAGCACCACATTTTCCTTGTCAATCACATCTATTACAGACCTTATTTCTTCACCGCTGTTTGTAATACATTTTAGATTAGGACACTTGAAGATTCCGACTATTGAATGGGGCATCTGGATCTTACGTTTTTCCAGCAGCTTATAATCGCGAATGATGTTGATAGTTGACCGAGGGGCAATAAGTGCAAGTTTGTTGGTTTCGCCTGTTTCTAGAAATCTGTTCTCGACCTTTATGATATCCTTCTTGCCATGTTTGCTACTTGGCACATTGAGCGCAACAGTAATCACGGTACCTTCCTTGCCTGTGATGTTTAGTGCTCGCAAAACCAGCAATGCCTTGCCTGATTCAATGTGATCTATTACTGTGCCGTCTTTTATTCTACGCACAAGGAGTCGGCTTGTATCCGACATTTCGATGTCAATGCACTGCTGCCGCTAAGTATAATATCAGCATACCGATAATCATTAGCAAGCACTACGTGCTCTAACGATACATTGATTATTCCGCTGCGCTAATAGCTAGTTGTGGGATTATTTAATCGCTGGAAACCAAAAGGAAAAATGTACAGTCTGAGATGTACTCAGTGCGGTGCAGGATTCTTGTCCAGCTACAACCTTGACGCCCCTATATGCGGGAAGTGTCTGCAAAAGGCCAAATCCTTAGATTCTACTATAGATCAGGAAAAGGTTTGTCTTAAATGCGGCACGCAAGGTGTAATCTATGGCAAAGAATACTGTCATTCCTGCTACTTTGGGTTTCAGAAGAAGGCCTGAGATACCTCAGAAGGTTTTTTGTTAAGGTCGTATAAGATATTGCTGATGTTGATAACGCATATGTGAATTTTTTTTAGTCTAAATGTATTATCTATAGCATACGCAGACTTGCGCGTATAGAATAAAAATCTAATCGAGTGGGAAACCTCTTTACTAAATGAGGTTAAGGATTTTTGGAAGATATTGGTCGCTGACAGGCTTTAGCCAAACGTGAATGTATACACCTGGAACCCTCTTCCTGCAACCTCTATTGCTATCTGGTGGTTGCCGTAATCTTCCTGAGTTATAATATTGTACAGTCTTTGGCCATCTATTTTGACTATGCCATCCTCCGATACATCCATGCCTTTTGAACTGCTGTTTAATTGGGAGTTATCCTCAAAAATATGGAGCTCACTATTACCTCCTGCTACGATGTTGACTGACTTGGCAGAGTAAGACAGCACAATGCGTCCAACATCACTTTGGAGTTCCATGTGATCTGCATTGTTTTTCCATTCACCGTCAAGGTATATCCTATTGGGTATAATGTTGGTATCGTCTGGGATGGTGTACGTGACTACTTGATCTGGCTTGTATCCTTCCGAATTTCCGAGAGGCGCCCTAGAGTACTTGTAGCCAAAGTAAAGCTCAGGCGTATTGATTCTATCAAAATTGACACTCTGCGAACTCTGTGGATTGCTTATTGATTGATCAATAGTAGTAGCAACATTTGTACCGATGAATTCTGTGCGCTCCATAAGGAGTGATTGAATGACTTTTTCGGTTTCAGCGTATGCTCCCTCTCCGATGTGATCGTAGCGTACATAACCTTCGTTATCTATCAAGTATTTTCGCGGCCAATAACGATTTTCATATGCCTCCCATGTGGCCTTTTCATTATCCTGCACTACAGGATACTTGATGCCAAATTTCTCAACTGCCGCCTTGACATTGTTATAGTCTTTTTCAAACTCAAATTCTGGCGTGTGTACTCCTACAATCACTAGGCCCTCATCAGCGTATTTTTCGTGCCATGCATTCAAGTATGGAATAGTTCTGATACAATTTATGCAGCTGTACGTCCAGAAATCTACCAACACCACCTTGCCCCTCAGATCTGCAAGTGTTATTGGCTCTGAGTTGATGTAACTTTTGACATTTGTTAGCTCTGGAGCCAACTTGAACTGCGATTTATCTATTTGCACTTGAGTTATTGTGCCATTATCTTCAACGATTGTGGCAGGAACAAAACTCTTCTGCTGACCTGAGGCAGCATTATTGAGCTCTGGGCTGTTAAAATATACTCCAAACCCAATGATAAGTGAAACCACTCCGACGCCAACCATCAGTGCACTCAGATTGTCATTATTCAGTCCCTTTCATCCTCCTTGCACGTTAGTAATTAACTCGTTTGCAAGTGGAAAGTTGCCAATTATACTAAGTTGGTTTGTGAGTACGAGTATACCTAGAATGATTAGTATAGCACCCATTAATGGGTTAAAATATTTGAGATATTTGGCCATCTTGCGAATTATCTTCGTTGACTGCGAAAAGAAAGCGCCTGTTATTAGAAACGGCAAGCCCAGTCCAAGAGAATATGCAAGAAGTGAATTGTAGGCGGCTCCAGGAGAGGTGGCGGCAAGCGTGAGAGTTGTCCCAAGTATTGGACCCACGCATGGTGTCCAACCGGAAGCAAATGCAGCTCCAAACACAAAGGATGTCAGATAGGTAGTCTTAAAGCGAGGTAGATTTGTTGTCATTTTCTTTTCAAAGTTTAACCTGCGTAGTTTAGTAGACAGGATGAGGTACCCTCCAAACGCAATTATTATTGCGCCACCTATCGCCTGAAGAGTGGTCTGAAAACTGGTAGCGACATTGGCAAGGAAGCTGTTCAGTATTACACCCATGATTGCAAACACAAGCGAAAACCCAAGAACAAAATAGACAGTGTTCAGAAAGATGGTAAGTCGTGTAGACTGTTTCAGAGCTATTGAAGAACTGTTTAGGCTCTGGTTTTGACTCTGCATTTCAGTAAGGGCCGTGCCTGAGAGATACGAGATAAACGCAGGAATTATCGGCAAGATGCATGGCGAGAAAAATGATCCTGCTCCAGCCAGAGCAGATATCAGAACGTTAGTCTCTGCCACCATTCACACACAACATATGCCAATTTTTAGATTAATACTTTTTTCCAGATCTCTACCAGATCTCTCTCTTTATCCTACAATGCAGCTTTGGTTGTCTTTAATCCCTGAGGCCAAACTGTTACCTTCAGAAGAGCTATTAGCCCTATGAGCTCGGCAAAATGTATCCCAACGAAATACGGCAACAGTTCCCTTGAATAAAGAGGTGCCATTGCAAAGTACCCGTAAACTGCTATTCCATTATGAAGCATAAGCATACCTGCAAAAACTGCAGGGCCGACTATAAAGGTGGCTTCTGGTCTTGATAAATATCCTGCTGTACACCACTAGCAATACAACAAGTAAAGTCTTGCTCGCCATGCTTACAAGAGAGCTGATGTCCATCAGCAGAGTCATTATCGTGAGACCTCCGAGAAATTCCCTTATTTACTTTTATCCAGATTTCTTATGCTTTTTTGTATTGTGGCCTGGAACTCATCAAACGCCACAATATCGGCTTGAAGATAAGTTGAAATAAAGTAAGTACCCCATATTTTTTGCCAGCTTTTATTACCTTATTATTCCTTTCAAGCACATCTATGTGATGCCTTACTAGCTTGTAGTCAACCTCAAGAGCATCTGCGAGCTGGTTTATATTATAAGGTCTCGTTTTGAGAAAATCGATTACTTTATCCTATTCTCGCCTCCGCGAGAATCCGCAAAAATAAACCACATTAGGCGCTTAGCATCGGGATCTGGCATTATTACTATGTTCACCAACATGGGAGCTCGAAATTTAAACTGAATATCATACCGTACAACTTATATCGTTGTCTTGCCTAAGAAAATTAAGACAAAAGTTTCTGTACGGCGGATTTGTCAAGTTTAAGCAAGAATATGACTTTTCATATCTTCCGTGGCTTTTGTGCATACAAAAGAAATATACAAAGTGAAAAGTAAATGGCAAAAACATTTGAAGAATTGGGTTTGAGTGCACAATTAACAAAAGCACTCGCAGAAAATGGATTTAAAGCGCCATTCCCCATACAAGAGGCAGCTATACCCCTTATTTTGCAGGGTAAAGATGTCGTGGGACAGGCGCATACAGGAACCGGTAAGACAGCAGCCTTTAGTCTGCCCATATTGCAACAGATCAAGCCGGGTGGCTCGGTACAGGTCTTGATACTTACTCCAACCAGAGAACTGGCGGTGCAGGTGACCGATGAGATTAATCGGTTCGCAAGGTACACTGGAATCAAGGCAGTCACAATCTACGGCGGCCAAAGCATTAACCTACAGCTTGACAAACTGAGGAGGGGTGTTCAAATAATAGTTGCGACACCTGGCAGACTTATTGACCACATAAAGCAAGGTTCGATCATCCTAGATGATGTCAGGTTCGTGGTACTAGATGAAGCTGACAGGATGCTTGACATGGGTTTCATCGATGATATCAAATTCATCCTGTTCTATGTCAACGAAGACAGGCAGACATGTCTTTTCTCTGCAACGATGCCTCCAGAGATTTTGAGACTAGCAGATGAATATATGCGGCCAAACAAGATTGAGCATATTAGGCTTAATGAAGAGGAAATCACTCTTGAAACCATCGACCAGTCCTATCTGGTTGTAGAGGAACGCGAAAAATTCAAACATTTGATGGATTTCATTCGAGCTAACCAAAAGGCTAAGTCACAGACCATAGTGTTTGCTGCAACAAAACAAAGAGCTGACAGGATAGCATATAAACTCAGGCAGGAAGGCTTTAGCGCAGTTACTATCCATGGCGATCTTTCTCAAAAACAAAGAGACAATGCTATGCACAAGTTCAAGAGAGGGACTGAAGACATACTTGTTGCAACAGACATTGCTGCAAGAGGAATCGATGTCCCCTCAGTTGGAAATGTGATAAATCATGACATACCGGAAGATCCTAATTGGTACTTCCACAGGATTGGAAGGACTGCAAGAGCAGGAGCAGAAGGTAAGGCAATCTCGCTTGTATCAAATGACAGAATCTCTGACTTTGAACGTATACTTGCGCAGACAAAGTTACCCATACGCAAGCTCAATGATGAGCTTGGAGTTGTTGTGCCTGTAATTGCACAACGCCAAGCATCATTTGGTCGCGGCGGTGGCTATCGCTGGCGCGGCGGCAGAAGTGGCGGCGGTGGCTATGGCGGCAGAAGTGGCGACTCCCGCAATGAGCATGGTGGCCAAAGACGCTATGGCAGTGGAGATGGTGAAGGAGGTTCTAGAGGCTATAGATACAACAACACCGGATATAGCCGAGACAGAAGGCGCAGTCGCTATGGCTCAAATGACGGAAACAGCAGCAGCAGCTACTAGTAGGCACACTGTTTTTAAAGCCCGCTGGTTCTCTATTTTTTGATGTCTTTTGGCGTCGACACACTAGGTGGGTTAACTGAGAAGCTCAAACAGCTAATCAACGATACTCAGAATTTGTATGAATCATTTATCGACGCAAACCAGCTCTATAAGCAAGGTAAGATAGGAGATAAGGATTTCTTTGTCAAAATGGGCGAGTATCTTGTCGCAACATCTGCCCTGAACTTTCTTGCAGTTCGAGTAATACTTGAAATCAAAAACGCCCTAGAGAAAGGCACATCAATTAAAAGTCCTACGGGGACAAGTTCCTCATCTCCAGCAGCTCCGCAGGCAGGCTTTGGCATAGGAGGATTTGTGGGCACTGGTGGCACTGTAGGCCCTGCTGGTACTGGAGGCGGAAACGACTACACTTTCCCTTCGCCGCAGGAACCTACATTCAAGCCTGTCGATATTGAATTACCCAAACCCCGTGCAACCTCTACAACAAAGAGCTGTGTTGCCTGCAATACCTCGATACCTGCGCATGCCAAATTCTGCAGCAAGTGCGGTAGGCTACAATAATTAATATATCTACTTTCAAGCCTTCATAAATAATGGCAAAGGTGTTTAATGGCAGGTCTGCAACAGAAGAGTACATGTCAACCCACTCGCTTACTTTTTCGACTCCTGATATGACGCTGAGAAAATTCGCAATTTGGCTTGGGGAGCCGGTGAGCCTTCCAAACGGCCAACGAGGACCCCGGCTCATGCTTTATCTTGAAGAAAAAGGAAGTAAAAAAGAACCAGAGCTGATGCCAGACGTTGATGATTCATTCAAGCCTAGTGGTGCTGTCACAGAAATGTATAAGGAAGTCGAATCAACGGCACCTAATGAATTGATGTCGCCTCCCCAACTGTCGCCACTTGACAGGGTAACACTTGAGCCTGCAACTAAATTTTGTATCAGCTGTGGTAACAAGCTTAAGGTTAATGCAAAATTCTGCACTAAATGCGGCAGTATACAAGGCTAGTGCTTGCTTTGCTTTTCTTTCATCTTCAGATAGCATTCATTACAGATGGTTTTTGAGAAGAGAAAGTTGAGTGAGTAGAATCTGACCCTATTGCAGAACTCGCAGGTGCGCATATATCTTTGTCAATTCGTCCATGAATAAATAATGTATTGCATATTAAAAGACACTTGAAGAGGCTCAGAGTTGTTGTAACTGGCACTCCCGGTGTTGGCAAACATACAAACGCTAGAATAATTGCAGACAAGATAAATGCAGAGATAATCGATATCAACCATGTTGCAATTGACAACAATACTATTATTGAGAAGACTGATCTGGGACTTGATGTTGATATCAAAAGGCTAGCAAAGCTGCTTGAGAAAATGCTCAATACAAAAAAGGATTTGATGATAGTGGGACATCTTGCTCCTTATGTATTGAAACCTGAAGGTATCGACATGGTAGCTGTGCTGCGCAGGTCCCCTTATGAATTAGAGAAGACTCTTGAAGAGAGGGGCTACAGCGCTGACAAAGTTAGAGAGAATGTCTCAAGCGAGATCTTAGGCACAACACTATACGACTCACTGAAAACCTTTAGCAGGCGTAAAGTTGCCGAATTTAATACAACGGGCAAGAGCCCAAACGAAACTGCAATGGAAATACTATCTGTATTGCAAAAAAAACCAAGATCAAAACCAGTGAGTTTGGGGATAGACTGGCTTAACCTTGTATCCGAAAAAGGAGATATGCGAAGATTTTTCAAATACTGATGTTGTTTACGTTATCTTGTGTCAAACTTTCCGCTCTGCAAACTTCACATCTACCTGATATGATATTTATACATCCTGTAGACGATGATAATATAACAGCAGTAATAGCCGTAGTCCTTTGCCGAATTATCCAAAGTGAAGGACACACAAGGATATTGTTATGGTATAAAGGCCACGTAGCGACAAGTACTTATAGAATTTAGTCAAAGCGACTGCGATGACGATGAGAGTATATTGTTATCCATATCATAGAAAGCATGTCTGACTCTTAAAAGCTATACTCGAGCATCAATTAGGCATGACATTCTACAAAAATTCGTATATATAATACTCGACGATACGGATTAGCATGGCTGCAGTCGTAACACGCAAATTTGGAGAGGAGGCACTCCAGTTCCTTGGAAAAAAGGTATCTGTAGAAACTTCGGATCAAAAAATTTACAGTGGCACACTTGCTGGAATAGATGAAAGGCTCGATGTTGTGCTTGATAACGTTGAAGGACACGGGATCCTGAAAGTGATTATCAACGGCTCATTTGTCAAGGAAGTAAGATTGATGGAAAAACCGTTTGACTTCAAGGCACTTGCAGAGAGACTATCGAGAGTTTTCCCTGGCCTCGTCAAGGTACGTGAAGATGTTGGTGCAATAATCGTCATGGACAAGATCAAGGTAACCCAAGCTGGTATCGAGGAGGGCTCAGGACTAGCTGCCGACAGGGTTAAGACTATCTATGATGAATTCACTAGGGAGACAAAGAAGTAGTTGTGTTTGAGATCTGGCACTCAGATCTGGCAGCTCGTATAGGGAGGCTTCATACAGCTCACGGTGTTGTTGAAACCCCTGCCTTTGTTCCTGTGGTCCACCCAGTAAGACAGGCAGTCAGCACACAAATTTTGAAAAAGATGGGTTTTGATCTTGTTATCACAAATGCTTACATCACTCTTCGTCATTATGGCGATGAGGCAAGAAGAAGGGGAATACATGACATCATTAATTATGATAGAGCCGTGATGACTGATTCAGGTGGTTACCAGGTGCTTGAATATGGCTCTGTCGAAGTTGAGCCGGCGGAGATGGCCCAATTTGAAAGTGACATCAAAAGTGACATACCTATCCCTCTTGATAAACCGACAGGTTATGGTCTTGAGCATGAAAAGGCAAAACAATATGTTACAATTACGCTAAAAAATGCACTAGAGAGCCTGCGAGTGATAGGCAATACAGATGCGATTTGGGTTGCTCCTATTCAGGGTGCAGAGCACTTTGATCTTGTTGAACATTCTGCAAGGGAGCTTGACGCAATGGGTTTTAAGATGATGGCTCTTGGCAGTCCTGTTGAATTGATGGAAGCATACGAGTTTGCTCTGCTTGCCCGCATGATA
>DATAAU010000139.1:0-18746 GCA_036259955.1 Nitrososphaera sp.
TCTTGGCCTGCTTCGGAAAGGTATTCTTTGCCATACTCAATTGCCTTCTCATGGGGTGTGTCTGCGTCTACAACCACATCAAAGTGCATTATTCTCCCGTCCTTCTTTGTAATATAAGTGTCGTATACTGCACATTCCATATTGGCACAGGATATCCTCAAATGATATTTATTCTATTTCCTCGTTCCAGGCAGCAAGTTAAGCACGTAACCTTCGCGGGCCTTGTGTTGATCAATGCAATGATCATTAGAGTATGCATAGGTACCTTGATATCTGATTATTCTAGTTGTAGGTCACAAGTATAACTCAGCCAAATGCCCAGCCAAATGCATTCGGCGGCTCAAATCATAAGATCCATCTGAGTGGGTTACCTCTTCCGTTCCCACATTTTTTGGAGTTTCCATTTATTCTCCTTTGGACCTGAAGAGAGGATTTATCCCAAAAACAGTAGTCATATTTGAGCAACGTACTTGACAGATGAAGTTTGACGTAGAAAGAAGATGTCATTACAAAAAATTTTCGTAGTTTTAAGTCTTTTATTTTATCTTTGAACTGCAGTACTTTATCTCAAATGACACACCCTGATCATATAAGCCCTTTGAAATGCTGCGGCTAAGTCCGTCTTCTACAGCTTTTATCCTATGGCTGTCTTGAATGATGTCATCTGGAATATCGATCTCTATCTGCACGTCGAGGATCATTTTTTTAGTGTTAACCATTTGCCGACGCTATACCTGCCCCAAGACGCTATTTCAGTATTACATTATCATGGAAAATCTTTATTGGGCGTGTAACTATCTAAATAGTTGGATGTATCCAAGCGATATTTTATCGAGGATGTATGCAGGCGATAATACTACCAAACTTTATCCCAAGAAAGAGGAGGCACCTTCAGAACTGGACGATATCCTACAGACCAATCTCTTCAATGTAATGCTGAACCGCAGATCGCAACGCAAGTTTGACGATCGTGAAGTGGAGGATTGGAAGCTTGAAATGATATTTGCTGCAGCAGACACTGCTCCAACAGCAGGAGGCTTTCAAGGCTTCGAAGTTTATCACGTGAAGAATCCCGAGGTTAAGCTCAAGCTGGTGCAGGCCGCGAACAACCAGCCGTATGTGAACGCACCGGTGGTGCTGGTTTTTTGTATGAACCCGTCCAGAGTCAAGATGAATTTTCCTCCACATATAATCAAAAAGTTTTCTGTTCAGGATGCAACCCTTGCCGCCGCCTATGCCCAGCTTGCGGCCCATGCGCTTGGTCTCACGTCGGTGTGGATTGGTATGATAAATGAGCAAAAGGTAATGCAGGCACTCGTCACTGATCTTACCCCTGGAGTTATTTTGTGCCTTGGTTATTCACAAAAGATGCTGCATCCTAAGCCAAAAAGAAAGCTTTCTGAGCTGATAAATGAAATCTGACCCCTTACAGCTCACAGCAGAGACTTTCGGTATTGATACTATTAATCAAAAAATACTACATTTCATTATTGTTATTATCATCCTCTCGAGACTCGTAATACATTATATCTTATGTCTTAACCCGACGGATGGCTGATGTAGTTATCACTTGCTTATTGGAGACGAGAATTCAATTTGTAGAGTCAGAGCCTCAAGGACTAATAGCCATAAGGTAAAGCACTATCCTCTTCATCAGAACTACTACCGTAAGTTTTTCTTGGCACGTCGCCTATTTCGCTTTTTGGCTACGTCTCTCATACCTGGTCCTTTTTTTTGCTAGCCTTGCACTCCAATTCCCGCTTAGGCTTGGTCAACTCTTATCAATCTAATCTATTTCTAAGCGATCTGAAGTCAGACTAGTATAATATTCACTAGTATGTTATCTTGCGCAACATTTCTTCGACAGCTCCGATCTCTTTTGATAACATCTCGGTTGCATTGTCTGTTATCTTTGCAGTGTCAATAATGGCTTCTCTTCTTTTGGTGTTCTTGTTCTTGATAATCTCAATATCAAAGTAGTTAGTAACCCCTTCTTCGCCTTGCATCAACCTGTTATAATCAACTATGACAGGTGATGTCCGATAGAATTGTATGAGTAGATTTCTTAACTTCGAAAGAAGCTCATTTTTCTTGGCGCGGGTGTTCCTAAACTCTGGAAATTGATCTTCTACGACAGATGTCTTTTCATTAAGCTGCTCGACTAGCCCTTCATCTTCGAACATTCTTACAAAAAGTTCGTCGAAGCCTAAGTTGATAAAGCCTCTTTTTTCCAACTCCGTAGCAAGCACTTTGTCAGAAGCACGTGCCATATTGTCTGAAACAGATGCGGAAGCATCCTCGAGTTTGATAAGCTCCTTCTGGATATCAATGACCTGGTTATCAACCCTGTAGTAAAGCAGCACATGGAATTGGATGCCAAAATAAACGCTCACATAAAACTTGTCAGTTTCTTTGGTAAATGTACAGTATATCCTGTGCACATCTTCTGTAGCTGAGTTGAGTATCCCATTAAATGTCCAGCCTTCAAGTGCGTTTGCAAGTCGTTGGAGAAAACTCTGTACATTTTGAAGATCAAAAGTGTCCGCCTGAGTTATTGTACCGTCACCTAGCATCACATTTTCTTGGCGTAATGCAATTGAAGGTTTTATAGCATTGAGAAAAGCCTCTTGCACCCTCTCGGTTGTTGCATTTATCCGCCTACAAAAAAAATCGTCTCCTTTAAAAGGTGCCCTCATAAACAGAAAGATGTACGGTACTGTTTAATATATTCACGTTTAAATGGAATGCAATCTAGATTCAACTCAGAATTGCCTGCAGCAAAAGAGCAGAATAAAGAGAGTGGGTATGGCGGTGCTAACAAGGATCTTTTCGATATGATGATGAATAACAATAACAAGAGCAGCGAACAGGCCAAAATAGTTGACTCCGAAACTCTCGTCTCCCAGACCCAAGACAGGTTGTGGCGCGCACTCAAGCGTCGTTTTCAGTACGATGTATCGCTGCAACCAGGGCAAGAATTCCTTCTCAACCACGTTAGTACAAAGCTCCCACTCGTGATAATGTATGCCGACTTAGTGGGGTCAACTAATATGAGCATGACGTTGCCGGCGGACAAACTGACTACGATAATAAGAGCTTTCACGTATGAAATTTCACAGGTTATCTACAACCACAAAGGTTATGTTCTCAAATACGTGGGAGACGCTGTCATTTCATTTTTTCCTGCTAGTTATAACAAACTACTTGCATGTGATAGAGCGGTCCAATGCTCCAAGTCAATGCTTACAGTAGTAAAAAACGGTATCAATCCCATTCTTAATCAATATGATTATCCGGAGCTGAATGTTAAGATAGGGATGGACGAGGGTGAGAACGTCATTGTGCAGTACGGCCATGACCGAAGCTCGCTAATTGACATTCTTGGATACTGTATGAACATAGCAGCCAAAATAACGTCACTCACAGGGGCTAACAAAGTCTCAATTGGACAATATGTCTATGAGATGCTGCATCCATCCATCAAGGCAAGGTTCAATGAGGTTCAATTCAACTCAGATGAATGGCGGTATACTGACCGGCATACTGGCCAGATTTACAAGGTATATTCGATGAGCGACGGGGTAGGGTAAAGATATTTGGTCAATGAATATGACGGAGCCTCTATCTCAAAAGGAGGAGTGACTAACGGTATGATTTTTGCTTTCTACGTCGTGCACCAGGACCGCCAAATTTCTTCGATTCTGTCTGCCTGCTGTCTCCAGATAACAGGTGCCTGTCATATTCTGTTATCTTCTTCCTTATCTCTTCTCGCATGCTTCTAGTGAGAGGATGTTCTTTTGGATCCTTGCCTCCCTTCTCTTGACCTGTAAGGGCGCGTGATATCGCCACTGCACTTGCAAATGCCTGTCCCATAAAGCCACCCCCATGCACCTGCACATCGACATCAATCCTATTGCGCAATTCGCCTATAAGGGTAAGCGGCGTAAGGAGAAGCTCTCTCGCGATCTCAGGTGTCACCATCTCTGCAGGCCTGTTGTTCATCCTCACCTTGCCAGTGCCCTTGGATATAGTGGCTACGGCCTTACTCGTTTTACGTTGCCCTGGGTATAATTCTATCTTGTTTACCATTCTCCTTTCCACCCTATCTGCTTGGCAACTTCGCCGACAGAAATATAGTAAGATTCTGGCTTCGTAATTTTTGAGTCATCAAATGATTTCATCTGAGCGCCCTTCATATCTTCAGGAACTCCCATATATACCCTCAGACGTTTGAACGCAGTTATGCCGTCTGATTTGCGCTTTGGCACCATTCCTCTCACCATCTTAGACAGGATCGTGTCTGGTCTGCGTGGATGAAAGGGACCATGAATAGGGTTTGTCACAGAGTTGATTTCCAGATGTTCTTTGTATGCGTCAATTGTTTTATACCTGTTACCCGATAGCATTGCCTTCTCCGCATTAACGATGGCTACCTTATTACCTTTCAATAATAGCTTGGAGACATGTGAGCACATCCTACCAGCAATGCAGTTTGTTGCATCAACTACTATCATAGCATTATTATGATGATGTACTGCTTTTTGCTCAGCCAACTATTCTCACTCCTTTGCCATCGGGGTGAATATTTATCAAATCGTCAAATGTCACGACCTTGCCGCCTGCTTCTATGATCTTTTTAGCAGCCCCCTCTGATAATGAAAAAGCACAAACGGTCAACTTGTGACCAAGACTTCCAGTTCCGAGGATTTTTCCTGGAACCACTAGGACTTCGTTGGCCTTAGTAATCTGGGCAAGTCTGGCGATATTAATCTCACGTCGATTGGCCCTGGGGCCCTCAAGCTCCTCTTGGAGGGCTCGCCATATCGGTGCCTTGCTCTTTTTGAAGGCGTTGCGGAGGGTCCAAATCGTATTATCAATCGCTGTCTGGGCAAACATCTGTAATATAAGTTCGTATTCAAAAGTCCCCAAATAAATGTAATGGCCAGGTTAACTTGTGTCACGATTGAATCTGCTCAGTGTACGATTTATCCACTGTATACTCCCTGATTAGCGAGGGTAAAATCCAAATTATGTCGGCTGCATATAGGTTTGGAAAACGGAAGGTTGTAAATTCAACAAATTGGTTTCAGCGAGAATTCTAGGCGCTCTTCGGAACCTTTAGCGAGGAGAATAACTGTTTGAAGCTTTTAATTTTAGCAACAAGTCTCTCCCCTGCTGCCAGCAGTATCTCTTCTGCAGTGAGTGCGCCATTTGACTCTAGTATGAGTATTGTCTCCTCCTCCCGCTCGCCATCTTTTACTACAGCCGCGGACGTCGGCTGCCATTTCGCATGATCTTTGCCAGTCCCAAGCCTGGCGTATGCTTCAAACTTCAATTTCTGATTCGGTGCCAGGACGACGATGGGAATGTCTCTACTAACAGGTTTAACCATCTCATCCTCTGATACCAGCTCGCCCGAGGCTACAGCCACCGTCTTTTCTTTTGCCTCAGCGTCGAGAACCAAAAGAACTCTACACTTGCTGCATCCAAGTGTGCTCTTACAGTCACACTCATGCGGCATTAAGAATCTGCCCCGATCGGTGCGAAGTGGAATTAGCCCAAGCCTATGCGCAACCGCTTCATCGTGCATAACAGACGAGTTTTCAAGTATAACGACATCATCTATTGCAAGTGTTGAAACTTCGCTTATCGCCAACCTCCTAAGAGAATTCACATATTGCCTTGGAATATTGTTAAATCTGACAACAATCCTTTCATTTGTTTTTTCAACAATCTCAGCAGACGCAGAAACCAATATTCTAACAACTATCCAAAACAACCTTAAAAATCTACCGAAACTTGCAAAAATTCTGGATCTTGAACCTTGACAGGCATATATATTCCGGAAATGATGATCTCATCAATGGCAGACAAATTTACTGTTGCTCGCCTCATCTTGGGCGGTGACAAATTTGAACTGTTGGTCAAGCCGGATCCAGCGCTCGAATATAAGATGGGCAAAAGATCAGACATCTCAGGTGCGCTTGTATCAGAGGAGGTTTACTCTGACGCCAACAAGGGCTCGAGGGCATCGAGCGAGAAAATGATGAAGCACTTCAAGACAACTGATTCGGCAGAGATCGCCAGGCAGATTCTCGCAAAAGGGGAGCTTAACCTAACCACTGATCAACGTAGGAAGATGGTTGAGGAAAAGAAAAGGCAGATAGTGCAATTTATAAACAGGAGTTTTGTGGACCCCAAGACACATTTGCCACATCCAGTTGTGAGAATAGAGGCAGCCATGGAAGAAGTCAGGGTGCCTATAGACCCATTCAGGAAGGTGGATGATCAAGCCAAGATAATAGTAGATGCCCTCCGCAAGATACTGCCGTTAAAGTCAGAAACCCTTAAACTCACAGTAACAGTCCCTCCGCAATTTGCAAGCCAGTCATACAGTGTACTAAAGTCTACTGGGGACCTCCGTTCTGAGGAGTGGCTGGCCGATGGATCACTTAAGGCAATACTTGATATAAACGCAAGCATCAAGGGTCAGTTTCTTGACCGGCTTGGGACAGTAACAAAGGGGTCGGCCCAAGTGAAGGAAGACTAGACAAGCTACCTACACTTAAAAATATAAGTGCGGATAACCTACCAGCAAAAAAGGAGAAAAGGAATAATGGAAAATGATCATATGCTTTCGGAAGGGTTTTTTGCCCCGGTGGTGACTTTTGAGCCATGCATGAGGTGAAGAGAAGATACGTCATCCCCGGTGACAAGATTGCTGAGGGGAATTTTAGACCACTCATGAACGTTATCAGATCTGGAAATGCTCTCGTCGCTACGAGAATTGGGATTGCAGAGACCGGACGCGATGGAGTGAAGGTTATACCCCTATCAGGCGTGTATATACCACGAGTAAATGACCTCGTGATAGGCAAGATAATAGATCACTCGTCACTCTCGTGGGAAGTAGACATCAACTCTTGCTTTTCTGCTCATCTACCTGCACAAGATGTTTTCGGAAGGGATTTTTCACCTGCGAGGGATGACATGACGAAGCATTTCGCAATAGGAGATATGATAACTGCAAGGATAATTGCATTTGATCGGACTAGGGACCCGATGCTTACCGTTCAAGATCGAGACCTTGGGAAGATCCCCCGAGGAGAGCTGCTTAGGATATCTGCGACACGAGTTCCACGCCTTATAGGCAAGCGCGGCTCCATGATCCAAACAATAGAACAGGCAACCCAGACGCGGGTTCTCATAGGGCAGAATGGAATTGTAGTTGTTACAGGCCGTTCACCAGAAGGAGTAAACCTGGCAGTAAGTGCAATTAGAATGGTAGAAGAGGAGGCACACACTGCGAACCTGACGCAGCGTATTAAAGGACTTTTGAATGTTCCAGATACACCGACGCCTCAACCTCAAGAGAGGGGTCCGCTGGCTGCTGGGGCACCTAAACCAGGAGAAATTGGGTCTACAATTGATGAGGTTGAGGAAGAATTGGAGGTTGAAGGAGAAAAGTGACTCAAACAAGAAATTTGATAGATGAAAATGGCAAAAGGACGGACGGAAGAGGTGTTGACGACCTACGACCCGTCAAGATAACCGTAGGCTCCGTGAAAAATGCAGATGGCTCTGCATTCATTGAGTTTGGAAAGAACAAGATACTGGCAGCGGTATATGGCCCCCGGGAGGTGCATCCTAAGCACATGGCACTTCCTGACCGGTGTGTGCTTCGATGCCGTTATCATATGTCTCCATTCTCTACGGACACGCGGAAGAATCCTGCACCTTCCAGAAGGGAGGTAGAGATTTCTAAGGTGATGCGAGAGGCGCTAGAGCCTGCACTGATGCTTCAGGATTATCCTCGGGCAGCAATCGATGTTTTTGTAGAGGTGCTACAATCCGATGGTGGCTCTCGATGTGCAGGCATCACGGCGGCTTCGGTTGCATTGGCAGATGCGGGTATCAGTATGCACGATTTAGTGGCTTCCTGCGCTGCAGGTAAAGTCGATAACAAGGTCGTGCTGGATATTAATGATGAAGAGGATAAGGAAGGTCAGGCAGATATGCCTGTTGCATACATGCCTAGGCTAGAACAGGTGACACTTTTGCAGCTGGACGGCAGACTTGAACCAGAGCAATTTAGCGAATGTCTTGACAAGGCAATTGGCGGCTGCAGAATGGTATATGAAATCCAGAAGCAGGCATTGATGCAAAAGTACTTTGGCAATGAAACGGAACTAAAGGAGGAGGTACAATGAGTTCATCAAAGAGATCAACTATAATCGTCGAACATCTCCGCAAGCAGCAGATGTGGGATGCGCTATCAAGGGGGAAGAGACTTGATGGCAGAGACTTTAGTGAAATTAGGAAACTAGAAATCGAGACGGAAGTTATCAAGAAGGCAAATGGCTCGGCAAGGGTCAAGCTTGGTGACACTGAAGTTATAGCAGGCGTCAAAATCGAAACAGGCGAGCCTTTTGAGGGTCTTGAGAACAAGGGTGCGTTAATTGTTTCAGCAGAAGTGCTGCCTATCGCTTCACCGTACATTGAGCCAGGTCCTCCAGACGAGGAGGTGGTTGAGCTTGCAAGGGTTGTCGACAGAGGTGTCAGGGAATCAGAGATGATCGATCTTGAAAAGCTTGTGCTTGTACCTGGCAAGATAGTATATACAATATTTGTTGATTGTAGCGTGATTAATGCTGACGGCAACCTGTTTGATGCGACATCATATGCTACTGTTGCAGCGCTACTAACCTCAAAGTTACCAGTATTTGAAATGCAGGATCAAAAAGTGGTAGACAGTGGGAAAACACAACCAATGCCTGTAACAAGTGTGCCCGTCTCAGTTACTGCAGCAAGAATTGGTGATTATGTATTGATAGATCCTAGTGCTGAAGAAGAAGCCTGCATGGACTCACGAATAACGATAACTACCACAGATGAAGGCTTTTGTGCGACCCAGAAGGGCCACACAGGTTCATTTGTTCCTGACCAGATTAAAAAGGCCGCAGAAGCAGCAACAATTAAAGGAAAGGAGATACGGGCAAGATTGAAGGGATTAGTAGTAAACAATGGCTAAGAGGAAAAAAGGCTCAACCGCTCTCACTGGACTCGGAGTTAAGTTTGGAGCTACAGTACGCAAACGTTATGGTAAGGTTCATCGCACACTTCACAAGAAGCGAAGGTGCCCATCCTGCGGTTCCATTAGGTTCAGTCGTCAAGCAGCTGGGATATGGCACTGCCCTAAATGCAATTGCAAGATAGCATCAGGGGCATATGATATAGAACTTGAAAAGCTACAAAGCTAAAATCAGAGTATCTACCACATCTGAGCGTATAGCAGCAGGCATTTATCACGCGCTTGCTCCGGACCTATGCATGATGCCGGCGAGCAGTAGCACCACCTCCACTACCACAACTCTCTCACTAAAGGAAACCCATGTTGTCTTTCAAATTGAGACTAGGGATATCGCATCTTTGCGTGCAAACGTTAACTCCTACTTAAGGTTGGCAGACACATCTTATAAGTGCCTGGCGGTATGACTTTATATGCTCCTGATGTGAATAGCTCTGCAGTTTTATGAGTGAACAAGAACTTCCTCCATGGGTAAGAGAACAGGTATCTCGGCTACAGCAGCTCCAACAGAACCTGCAGGCGATCATGATGCAAAAGCAGCAGCTAGAGGTTGAAACGGCAGAGACAGATAGGGCTCTTCAAGAATTGAAAAAAGCAAGCCCCGACGACGCAATATATAAGAATGCAGGCTCTGTGCTCATCAAAGCTAAAAAGGAAGACGTTCTCAAGGAGCTGGAGGAGAAGAAGGAGTTATCAAATACGCGTGTTATGGTTCTTGGCAAGCAAGAGACAAGAGTAAAAGAAAACCTAAAGGAAGTTGAAAACAAGATAAACGAAATGATCCGCGGTATGCAGGCTGGTGGCTCTCCATCAACTGGATCATCTGGCGCAGGTGGTCCAAGAACATTAGGGTAATTCCCTGTCAATAATCGCAGTCTGAATTAGGTCTCCAAATCCTATTTCTTAGGTTTCGGGGTATTCATAAATATTCATTTCAGAAATATCCAAATGTGGAGACCCATGATAAGAAAGAAGTGCCAGAAGCTGTATCTTATACACGCTGTCACATTATGCACCGCCCAATTATGGAACATATAGTTATAGAGGTCTCAAACAAATTATTTGGGGTGCCTGTCAGAATTGTAGTAGATGAAAGAGAAAGAAATAGCAATATACCCGAGCTTCTAAAAAATGCAGGCGCTATCATTGACTTTGCACAATTAAAGGTAGGTGATTATGTTGTTTCATCTGAAACGGCGGTAGAACGTAAAACTGTGCGTGACTTGATAAGCTCAATTTATGACGGCCGCTTGTTTTTACAATGTTTTGATCTAGTAAAACACTATCAAAAACCGTTATTGGTAGTTCAAGGCAATATCTCGGAGCTGGCCGAAACTCCTGAGGATACGGAAGAAACTGGTATTAAGCTCCACACAGAGAAGATGCTGCTTGCATACGATGCACTTATCACGGTGACCATGGAATTCAGAATTCCCACTATTCATACGCCTTCTGCCGAACAAACCGCACAACTGTTGGTTACGCTAGTCAATAGGAGCCTGCAAGAAGGCAAGGCGAAAGGCCCACTGTTGAGAAAAATTAAGAAAGAGAATCCTACCTATATACAACAACTTTCCGTTCTTGCATCTTTACCTGGAGTAGGCGAGAAACTTGCTGCCCGGATGCTCAAGAAGTTCGATACTCCGATCAGGGCTCTTAACGCCTCTGCGGCAGAGCTTTCTATCATTCCTGGCTTTGGTCTTACAAGGGCTGAACGGGTACGTAAGATCCTAGATACTTCCAATGATGTCAAACAAGTATTGCAGAGGACTCTCTTTGAGGACCAAGATAAATGAATCGAGTTCAAATGGTGGACACAAAAAAGATATAGTTCGGATGAGTATCTCTCATACATTTTGGCGACCTGTGCAGCAGTCAAGTACACACCGAAGAAAAAGTAAGCAACTCACTCAAATGATCTTGTATTTTCTTCTCAGCCTATTGCCGCAAAGGTTGCACTCTTTTGCATCAGCCCCAAAAGTCCTGCGACATGCGCTGCAGTATGTTATCCACTTTCTTGTATGGGTGATACCTTTGCTGGCCATGGACTTGACAGGAATTTTCAGAGTCGTTGCGACGTTAGCAACTGCGTAATCATCGGTTATTAAGATAATCTCTAACTGAAGCGCTAGAGCTATAATTGAGATGTCGGCCTCTGAGAGTTTTGCAAAGTCACCAGTCCTCCTCGCTGCGGAGAGCACTTTTTCGATGCTTTTTTTATCCGGAGTTATTACTTGTAAGCTGTTGGATTCGAGCAGTACTTCTATCGCCCCATGCGACTTTCTAATATGTTTTACCTCTTCAAAAACTGCTTCTGTAGTGCAATACCATCTTGCAGATGACTGAAAAACCAAGCCGGTATAAAATGCTCCTGCGTCAAGTGCATATCTAAAAACCGAATCTTGAGAATCCAAGCTTTGCTAACTGCCTCATTCCTTTTTTATGGAGCCTTAAGAATATAGCATCTTCAAAACACCGCGTAACCTTAATGGGATCATCTGCCTGAATCTTGAATGTTTCTTGGCCATCAAGTATCAAATGGGATTCATAAGTACTTCTTACAATAATTTCTTCCAGCGGAATCACTAACTGTGGTACTCTGTTAACAGATGCAATTGGTGTCAAACATAAGCAGCTCATGCCTTCATGCAGGACTGGGCCGCCAACGGAGAATGAGTGACCTGTAGAGCCAGTGGGGGTAGATATTACTAGACCGTCCATTCGTTGCTTTATTTCGTCACCCATCAATGTAAGGGCGAGCAGAGGTGTTCTTGTGAGGTTGACTCTTATAATGAGTATGTCATTGAGAACGGGTGGAAAGATCTTACCGTTAACAGAGGCTTGGATCCTTATCCTACAATCATAAAAATACTTGCCTGCAAGTATTGTATTGACTGCTTCCTCTATTGATTCTGTATCGATTTCAGAGAGGATGCCACGGTGTCCTCCGCTGTTTATGCTAAAAAGAGGCACCTTGCCAGGTACCATACGAAAAGCTCTCAAGGTAGTCCCGTCTCCACCTATTGCGAAAACTAGGTCAAGTTTGATATCCTTCAGTTCATTTGGCCTAATCGGCGTTGCATCTTCAATTACAAATGGAAGCACACAGTGTACTTTGATTTTCCTTTTGCTAAGCAAAGTGGCTACTTTTATAGCTGCACTGTCTGCTTCACTGCTTCCAATTTTCGTGATTATCGCTACATTGTGGATGTTCGGTGCCATCTCACGGCACTGCTATAGCTGCAAACGAGTTCTTAAATGCCTTTACTTCTGAGAAAATAATAAGTACCTCCTGTAGGTAGCCAACATCATGACCACCAGTGGATATACATATCCTGAAGTTCTCTGCGAGACCGAATGGGTTGCGAAGAACCTGGATAACCCAAACGTCAGGATTTTGGAAGTAGATTACGACCCTGAAAATGCATACAAGGAAGGACACGTCCCCGGCGCACACCTTGTGTGGTGGAGGCGTGACATTAACGATCCTATTAGACGCGATATCATTGACAAGCAACAGTTCCAGAGCCTTATGGGCAGAATTGGCGCAACACACGATAATGAGCTTGTTTTATATGGTGATTTTAATAATTGGTTTGCGGCCTTTGCATTCTGGGTCTTTCAGTACTATGGTCACAAAAAAATCAAAATAATGAACGGCGGCAGGAAAAAATGGGAGCTTGAAGGGCGAGAGTACTCAAAAGATGACCCTTTAACTTCGACCACAACATACGTTGCTAGACCTCCAGAAGAAGGCATACGCGCCTATATGCCAGATGTAAGAAGAGCAATCGAAAAAGCGGAACAGACCGTACTTGTAGATGTGCGCTCACCGAAAGAATTTTCTGGTGAAATCACCGCCCCTCCGGAATACCCTATGGAACATGCTCAGCGAGGTGGCCACATACCAGGTGCGAAGAATATCCCTTGGGCGCAAGCAGTCAGGGAAACAGATGGTACATTCAAGAGTCGTGAAGAGCTTGAGGCACTATATCGAGGCAAGGACGTAACTCCAGATAAGCATGTCATTTGCTATTGCCGAATTGGAGAACGCTCATCGCACAGCTGGTTCGTTCTCAAATACTTACTTGGTTATCCATCAGTCAGCAACTATGATGGCTCATGGACCGAATGGGGAAATATGATCGGAAATCCGATAGAGAAATAAGTCCTTTCCTTCCTTTTGTTCCAGATGCAACAACAAGGGAACCTGATCAAAAAAGGCCGTTTTTATTTTATTTATGATCATGATGCCAATCTAGTACTCGAGGACAAGACAAAGCGCGGTCTGGAAGTGCGAGAGACTGTCCTTGATGAAAGGTTCGGAGTAAAGTCAGATAAGGGCACGATATATGACCTAGACGGCATAGGCCACAAAGTTGCGATCAGGTGGTATTTCCCAAAGTCAAGATATAATTTAGACCACGTGATTAAAATTGGACAAGATATCGAATTGCGCTACAAGGCAATAAGAGAAATGACATGTCCAGATGATGACCAATAGATCGAAATACTTTTAGGAGATATAAATTCAGATAATTCGGACATCATGTCTGTATTGCTGAGAGATAGGGTCTGGACGATGTTATCTGAAGTTGCCAAGAGGGGCGTTTACCCTCTGCACGGCAACAGGCTGGGTATATTTAGGATCCCACTCGAGATCACGCAGAAGTCAGAAATACAGAGCATCATGGATGACCTTAAAAGGTCTGGCTTTAAGATCGACACACATGCCGACCGAATCTATATAACATACAAGTGGACTGAAATAGGAGTCGACCAACTCTCTGACAAAAAGTTCTCTGCAGACCTGAGCGTTATGGTTGAGATCGTTACAGGTGAGGTCGTGGACATTATCTATCAGATAAGGCCCCTGGAATATTTCGGAGACCCATACTGGATTAAAAATTATCGCCAGAAAGCTGATCAAAATGCCAAGATGGTAATTGACACAATCATGCGTAATACAAAGATAGGCGACAAATACATTGCCCACTTGCAGAAGGCAGAGAAGTTGTCCATTGAGGAGGCCATCAAGAGACTGGAAGAAATGACCCCATTGGCAAGGAATCCCAAAGCTCGTACTGCAAATGCCCTTGCCCCGACAACGGATAAGGCAGCTGGTTCCAAGCCTGTTACTTCAACGCCTCAAGCAGCCACTATTCCAGCTCCCCCAACAGCTGTAGCAGCCTCGGCAGGAGGAGGCAGCGGTAGTCAAACCACAATATCCCTCAGTGGTACAGGAACAAGCTACAGCAAAGCAGAAGGTCCAATTGATGCCAAGTTCAAAGAAAAAAGACAGGAGGTTGGCACCTATCAAGGAATCAAGGTATGGGGACCAATTGACCCCCCAGGACAATTAGGAATATGGGGTCAAGACGTATGCATAGACTTTGACATCTGTGTTGCAGATGGAGCGTGTATTGAAGCCTGCCCTGTCAATGTCTATGAATGGCTTGAAACTCCAGGCCACCCCGCGTCTGACAAAAAGGCTTTCATGATAAGAGAAAAGGATTGTATATTCTGTATTGCCTGTGAAAATGTCTGTCCACCTCAGGCAGTCAAGATATTCAAGAAGGGTTAGGCAAGCTATCTGGCCCAATTAATATTGCCCATGACATAACTCTCTATTGCTGGCATTGGAAGAAAAATATCTTATTGTTGCAACTGGTGGTACCTTTGATGAATTACACATAGGTCATATTGCTTTGCTTGCCAAAGCATTTAAGGTTGGCAAAAAGGTGATAATAGGAGTTTCAAGTGACAACTTTGCGGCCAGCAGAGGAAAAAATCTCAACCACAATTTAGATACGAGGATTGTAAACCTAAAGAATATGATCAAAAAAGAATTTGGTGATGTCAACTACGAAATCGCAAAGCTGGATAGTGATTTTGGCCCGGCAGTAACTACAGGCGATGTTGAAGCGCTAGTGACAAGCACCGAGACCCAAATCAAAGGTAAGGTCCTCAACGAGATGCGTGCTAAAATTGGCGCGAAACCCATAAAGGTAATTACTGTTGAACTAGTCAAAGCAGATGATGGCTCAAAAATTTCTTCAACCCGTATCAGAACTGGTGAAATAGACAGACATGGGAGAAGACTGGTGTGAAGAAGATCCTCCGAAAATGTTTCTTCTACTTGAATTATAGCCCCCTGACAGTCAAAAGCAAGGGAAAACGTGTAGAGCGGTAATTTCCTTCGACATATTTGTTTCCCTTTTCTCTTTCATTTGCTTATCTAGAATACCCGACCATCCTATGAAATTTGTTTACAGGATAATATTTTATTAATGCCGCAACCTACTCTTTGTCATTGGATATAGATGAATCAAAAGATACGTAGTACATGGCTGACGCTCTCTGCACCCATAAATTAAGAAGAGAACTTTAAAGATTCGATTTGATCGCTTGCGTCAATTCCCTGGCATTTATAATATTTGAAGTGCACTGAGTTAATGAAATACTGAATATGGCTCAAATAGCGTTATTTGTTGGGTCTGTTAGACGTGACAGGCAAGGTATCAAGGTGGCACGTTGGGTAGAGGAAAAGATGATCACCAGGGGACATATGGTGTATTTTATCGATCCTATTGAATTGGATTTACCATTGCTTGATAGGATGTATAAAGAGATGGATAATCCTCCAAGCATGTTAAGAGATCTTCAGAACAAAATTAAAAACGCAGAGGGATATTTGGCAGTAACCCCTGAATATAACCATAGCACATCTGCAGCATTGAAAAATACTTTAGACTATTTCTTAGAAGAGTACTTTTTCAAACCTTCTGCTATTGTTTCGTATTCGGCAGGGGGCTTTGGCGGAGTTAATGCTGCTCAACATCTACGGCTAATATTTGCAGAACTTGGAGCTCCTTCAATTTCTTCTTCTTTTGCGATATCTCGAGTAAGGGAGGCTTTTGATGAAACAGGAAAATTAGTTCAAGAACAATACAATAAGAGGATAACAAAGTTCTTAGACGAATTTGAATGGTACATTGAAGCATTCAAAAATCAAAGATTGAAAGGGGTGCCATATTAGGATCCAGATCCATTGCTGATAAACAGATTAATTTGGTTTGAAAGATAATGCCTGCAAATCTACAAGAGAACAAGCTGCATATGTTCTTTGATTCTAAATGGTAAAATTTTGCAAATATGATTGTTTACTCTTGATGTGCAGGAAGCGGTGTGGATGGTTTTACTAAATTATATCTGTGTGGTTCTATCTATTGCAGCATCAAGATATTCTTTATCGATCTCAAATCCTACAAATGAGATTTCACGGCGTATCGCTGCAACTGCAGTAGAACCGATGCCCATGAATGGGTCTATGACTAGTTTTGCACTGCCATGCAACCTAATGCACATATCTGGAAGATCGACAGGAAATGTTGCAGGGTGGGGACGCTGCTTGCTTCTACTTTGTATAGTTTGATAAGGTATGAACCACGCGTTGCCTCTATCCCGTTTATCCTCCTTGTTGGCAGCCTTCCAGCGCTTAATGTTTGTCTTATCTTGATATGATACCCCGACGGCTAGCTTGTCAAGGTACACATCGCCGTACTTTGTAAAATGAAAAATATACTCATGACAATCATTGAGGAACCTCTTACTCCTTATTGGCTTGAAGTGGCCGACTGCAATGTCGCCAGTAATATTTGGATAGTTACCGACTTGAGTCTTACTTATTGCTATTGATTTGATCCAGTGGATGACATTCTGTAGAACGAAGTACTTCCTAAGAGCATATGCTACATCCCATGCTATCCATGGGTCTTTTGGTTTGTTTCCTATATTTAGGAAAAAAGATCCATCCTCTTTAAGAGCCTGTTTGATTACAATGCCTACCTCTTCTATCCATCCCAGGTATTTTTCACGAGGGATCTTATCCTTATACGAGCCATAGCTTGTACCGATGTTATAAGGAGGTGACGTGACAACCACATCGACTGATTTGTGTTTGACGTATTCCTTCAATCCTGTTATACAGTCCTTCAGATAAAAGGTAGCGATACAATTGCCTTTTTGCAGGACCCTGTAGGGTACGTCTTGATTCTGCAAGCAAGAACAAGACAGAGCAGTCCTGCATTAATCTTTTTATTTTTATGCTTGAGATATCAAAGCAAGTTGTAATAATATATTTTAGATTGCAATTATGCTGTCGCTGTTCCATAGGCAGAATATATTGACTAAAACTTGATGTCGAGGAGAGAGAAATATGCGCGATGGGCAGAAAGTATATTGTTATGCGAGTTGTTGTAACTTGTCATAGTATTTTTTACTTCTAGTTAGTCTGTCAATCAATAAGGCTCCAAGAATTCCCATTGCAGCTGTCGGTACAGCTACAACAACAAACACATCTTGTATCATCTCAAAGTATATCTGTGGAATCAGACTGGGCCAGACAACCTTCCTTTCAAATACTTCATTGTAGGTATACGTTATCAAGGGATAGTACAGCATAAAGAATGCAATACTGACAATTGTCCCTGCAGCGTAGAGGGAAAACCTTGATCTGGAAAATGCAAGCAACGCATCTGCTGCCACAATCGGAATGATGCTTGATACGTAGAAGGGAATAGTTGCGATAAGTGCGCTGTTTGGGATAATCGAAGTTAACGCGCCTATTATGATAAAAGCGGCACCCGTCATAGAGAGCACACCAAATCTCTTGCCTGCAAGTGCAGATGAGCCAATTAGACAGGCAGAGATCAGAAATGGAAAGGCAAGAGTAGCAACTATCACTCCGAGAGTTGGATGAGGATTAAAGTTAAAGTGGTCAGTCTCCGAGAACGGCAAAGAAAACATATCAATCATGCCTGATGATGCAAGCCATATTGGCAATATTGCAATAGTAATCAAAACAGAAGGTAATCTTTTAGTACTCTGAGCCAACCCTGTAAGCGCACCAGTACTGCCTATTATCATGCCGCTTACAAGCACAAAATGGGGTGGACTGAGTAGGCCATCAAGCCCAAATGCGGAGTGCCATCCAAAGTCCAGTGGAGCAGCACTTATCAGCATTACTACCCCAAATATAACCAGCTTCGCAGGCCAAATCATCTTCTTGCCCGCATGACTGTCACTCGATTTTGAACCGGAGAATACCAGAACTGTACCCACTACTGCAGAAGCCACACCCGAGTAGAGCACTGCATGAGGAGGTGCAAAGAATGTTTCAGGCTTGTTTAGCAGGTGGTTAGTGATATCCCAGCTGCCTCCTGCAGCAGCTAACAGCATTCCAAGGCTTACAAGCACATAGCCTACAAAGAGCCTGAGGTTGAGACCATATACTTCAAGGTGCTCTTGATACTTGGAATAGTTCAATACCACTTTTTAGCAGATTCTATAATTAAGGCTTTGTTACTTGTACTGAATATGTTTTGACAAACTCTTTTTGTTGGTCGAGTATGCCATCCTGAGGGTAATGCGCTTGTTCCCACGTATGGGGCAATGCTACAGATTTGACAAAGATCACAAACCTTCCTTCAGTCTTTGGGATGACCTCAATATCTGCACTCTGGGTCTTGCCTGTCTCCCATGGCCTGCTAAAAGCTTCAATTGATGTGTATTGTGCCCGTACAGAAGAATCTGTATCGGAATATTCCGAGCTCAAGAGCTCGCCAGGAGCTATCAATATCGGCGTCTGATCAAAGTT
>DATAAU010000140.1:0-3724 GCA_036259955.1 Nitrososphaera sp.
TCTTGGCCTGCTTCGGAAAGGTATTCTTTGCCATACTCAATTGCCTTCTCATGGGGTGTGTCTGCGTCTACAACCACATCAAAGTGCATTATTCTCCCGTCCTTCTTTGTAATATAAGTGTCGTATACTGCACATTCCATAATCGAATTCATTTATCTGCATGATTTAATTCTAAAGGTGATTCTTGGAGAAGAAAATAAGAATCCTCTAAGAAATGTACAAATATGACGCTATCGTGATTCTCGAACATTTCCATATATTATGTCTAGAGCGGTAAGACCCCACTTTCTGCTGGATTTACTGGTTGTGTCTAGAGTTATTGTCATCTTTCATTGAATTTCTGGATGTGTTTGAGTTGATATTAACTTGTCAGATCCCTTAAGAATAGGACATCTTGGAGTTTAGTCATTTCTGTCTGGCAGTCTGCATATACGATAGCACAGATGCACTGCCAGACAGAAGACCGGGTGATTTTGGTATGGCTTGCCAGATATCCACCGACGGGTATGAAATACCCAGTCAAGCCCAGTATTTATGGAAAATGTCAATTCTCGACAGTGATTCCCACATAGAAGAATAAGGCAGTGCAAGTGCAAGATATTGCCTCTACGGAAGGACTTTGTTCTTTCACTATGAGCAAGAAAGTCTAGAGCAAAAGCTGGGAGGGTTAAATTGTATGTATGGCAATGATTGGTATAGTCAGATTCGATTATTATTACTAATACTCAACTACTTCATTTAAGGACAACACTTCCCCTTAGGAATATCATGACCATGAGGGCATTTTCTAGGATGCTTAAGAAGTGTGCAAAGAGCATCAGTAAAGATAGTTTTCATATGATGTTCTATTCCGCAAACCATTTCTTCATCTATCTCTATCCTTAGTGCATCCTTCATCATGACTTCAAGCAAGCGAGTATTTCTAATCATCTGCTTTCCAATTTTTCTTCCACCTTCGGTAAGCGTAACCTGAGTTTGTCCATAATTGACAAGGTTTGAATTGTGTAATTTTCTTAGCATTTGCACAACAGAGGGTTGAGTGACATTGAGCAACTTTGCTATCGAGCTGACCTTTGCATCTTGACCTTTTTCATGGAGGTACCAAATTGCTTTAAGGTACATCTCAACATGTTCGGATTCAGCCGTGCCTATGAAGAGCTCCTCTCCTTTTTGCATTAGATTGGTTCCTCTTTTACTATTCGACACAAAGTCGGTTATATTGGGGCTCCCTTCTCGTATTTTTGCCATCCTTATTCTATAATAACTATTGTACTTCTTAAGTAATATGCCTAGTTGACAATTTATTATAACAAGGTCTATAAAGATCAGAGATTATAGAGAGAATACTTTGAATTTTTGTTGAATGATTTCACTTTCCTAGCATGTCTTCCTGCTCTGCCATTCTGGATACATTTTTCAACAAGTAGCGTTTCTTACAACTATTCAATTTTTATCTGAACTACATTCAGTTTAAATCTTCCAAGACGTAATGCTACTGAAGCTACACAGCCTACTTTTTTGTTCTAGCTTGGCTAGCGAATTGTCAACACAGTTGATCAGATTCTTCTTCCTTTCAGGCATTATTCAACATAAATCATGCCTACTGCATTCTCCTACAAGCAAGCCTAAAAAACTCAGAGTGTCTAAAATACCGGCTCAAGTTCCTCGCTAGAGATTTGCTAGCCAGCAGTCATACCGCAAGTCGTAGGATAGCGCTTGCAATATTCTATGGGTTCATACTAGAGCGCGCTCTCACATGCGAAAAGTATCTAACTTTTTTATATATAGCTAAACCCTTACTATTGCGGCAACGTTTTTAGTATTGGCTTTCTTCAGTTCATCGTGCACTGCCTTTGAAATATGCTCTTGAGCTGTAAGACTCGAAAAGTCCATCAATTTTACACCATCAAGTATGTGAACCTGTGGAGCAAGATCATTGCCACTGTTAGCGTGTTGTCGGAGGAGGCTTTTGATCCTATCCGATACCTCCTCAGGCGAGCCGGTGAAAATTGATGCATTTTCTATGGAAAGCCTAACTCTACCATACTTGTCAAGAACCAATACATGTTGCTGTCTTTTAGATTTAAGGAAGAGCATTTTCTTATTGATCTCACAAGCAAATATGGGTAATTATCGGTGTCCAAAATGCGCTTTACACCCTCACTTATGCCTAAGAGCTCACAGGCAAGGACATGGGCTTCTTCTCGCTTTATCTCCTGCGCATTCGCAGTCCCGATATCCAGTGAAACATTCCCCATAGCAGTAACGCGCATAATTGACCGTTCGCTGATGTATTCTGACTGAATTGTTATTGATTCAGGCATCGCGCCACGGTCTAGTGCAGCCTTTTTTACCTGCTCAGATAGTGAAGAAATATCCTCCAGTTGCGGATTGGCGACAGTCTTTTCTACCTCTTCATGAATCATTGCCGCTGCAACACCTATAGATGAGATTACTTCTGCATGCTCTGCAATTTTGCATTGTAACTGTTGGTTTGCAGCAATATAGGGCACGAGCACCGATGCCCCTCCACCTCCACCGATAAGCACCACGCGTTCCTTCTTCAATTTGTATTCCTTGATTACCTGCTCAACTAAATCAAGCACCTTTTTGGCCGAAATATCGAGGATCGTAGTTGCTGCCTCCTCCATCGAAGTGCCCAATCTATTAGCAAGTATAGAAAGCGCAAGCTTTGCAGAGGTTTGATTGGCCTTTGCATAGTCGCCGTCAGGCAAAAGGCCAAGTGCGTTTGCAGCACAAGTGTTTGTTATCGCAAAGCGCTTTCCCCCTGCCGATTCAATTGCAATATAATCAATTGGATCACCATCTTTTGGTCCGAAGGTGATAATTTGTCCGTTCTCAAGGTCCTCAGAAGATGCAAAGCAAGAGTATCGAAGGCCAGCTATATGCGCAGACCTTGGACCTACATCGGTTATCTTTCTGCCAGACCATCGTACAAGTGAGCCCCCGGCAACTCCAGCGACTCGTACATCAAGTGATCGAATACATGGGGGATGCTGCATTATTGTAACGTAGCGAACTTCAGGTTTGCCATCCTTAATTGCACAGATGTTGGTTGAGGTGCCACCGACTTCTATAAAAACACCGTGAATTATACGCAAATGAAGAAGAGCTCCTGCAACACTTGCCGCTGGCCCAGACAGGACAGTGACAATTGGCTTGCTTCGAAAAGTACTCATATCTGTAACTCCGCCATCTCCCTTCATTATTAGGAGCGGAGCAGCGATTTTTTCATTCAACATAGCAAGCTCGACAAACTTCGCAGTGGTTGTTGTCTTGGACAAGATGCCTGCATTGATTGCGGCAGTAAGCGTCCTTATTTCAAGTCCATAGACACCCGTTAGTTCGTGACCAGCAGTGGCAGGAATATCTGATCTATCCATGACGAATCGTTCGTTGATTGGATCATCAACGCTATAGGCCTCATTAACAACGATGACTTCTGCACCTTCTTTTTTTAGCTCATCAATCGCCTGCTCTACCTCTTTCTCCTCGAGATATTTTGAAGTATCAAGAAAACGATAACAAGTTTGCAAATACTTGTTTGGTGCAAGCTTGACATCTTTGATGTTTGTGCGTTTGACAACATTAGATTTTTCTAGGCCCACACCCATGCCTACAATCCCAACCTTGGCCGTATCACCTTCAAGCAGCGCATTGACCGCCTGCGTAGTGCTATGGGATATCAGTTCGATCTCAGAGT
>DATAAU010000141.1:0-14248 GCA_036259955.1 Nitrososphaera sp.
CTGGAATAGGGCATAATAGTCAAATAAGTTCAGAATCAGTTTTCCAATTATGGGTCCAATCATAAACCCTAAGATCCAAGCTCCAATGAACGTAGAAATATTCCTGACTCGAGAATCTGAAGACGAATTGATAGATGTCAATACTTCAGAAGACGGCCAGAAAAGAGCATGAGCTACTCCTGCAAGGGTCCTATAAAGCACAACCTCAAGGGTCGATTGTACAGTAGAAAGCATGAGAATTGAAAAAATGTTAAGCATGATGCCCGAGAGGAGGACATAGGACTTGTTGAGCCTATCGAGCAAGATGCCGATGAAGAAAGGAGCAAACATAAACGGAAGGTAGTTTGCCGTGCCGATTAGGCCAACTTGCGAATAGTCGGCTGCAAGCACGTCTCTTGCAAATACCGGCACTATGGGCGAATGCATTCCGTATGAGGTGCCTACAATGGCCGAGCAGATTGCGATGAGTATGATAGCGTGGTTCATTGCATCCCTACTATCACTTGTACGCGGCTATGATGACTGCGCCACCCATCATAGGTGTGTCAAACTGTACGTGGGAAAATTTTACCTTTAGCATAGACTCAAGCTCTGAATTCTTGGGCCACCGTAGGTAGGTACCGTAAAGAGTTTTAAATTTCAGTCCGGCTCTGCCAGCTGCCAAATAGGCGAAGATCCCAAGAAAATACTTTAGATATAGAGAAACCAATGCTCTCAATATGCGGTTATCTGGCTTGCCAAGGTCAATTATTATGAGCCGACCACCAGTCTTAAGTACTCTATGCATCTCTGGTATGGCTTGTTGAAGGTGTATTGAATCTCGAAGGGAATAGCCGCAGAGAACAGCATCAAATGTGCTCTCGCGAAAAGGCATATACTCAAAGACACCAGAATAAAGTGTTGCTGTCTGCTGCGTACCCTGCAAGAAGTTCCTGACATTGGCAAGCATCTCTAAGATAGGGTCATACATCACAACTTTCGCGTTACCATTAGTCTCGGAAAGTGCTAAACGTGACATGTTTCCATAACCCGAACCGGCGTCAAGTATGATATTACCTGGCACCACGCGGCCTCTAATACCTCGTAGCCGGTATTGTTCATCCTTCCCAAGCGAGATGACCCTGTTGACCCTATCATATACTGGGATGATCACCCGTAATACCTCTATCACCTCAGTCCAGTAGCGCCTTCCAAGACCGGACAACTAGCTGGCAGCTTCTATCAGGCCATTATTATAGATAGTTTTACAGCAATCAGGGATCGTCTTTCCATAGATAATTTAAGTTCAAAGAACATAAGCTATCTTTGATCTGCCCGTAAGTAATACAAACCATCATGTTTCATGAAGGCCCTTAGATAATTTTGAGTGTTCTTTGTCTTGAAATATGATATAGGTAGACTTAGTGCCTCTAAGGCAGTTATAAATTTGATATGCTCTGCTCATGACTGACATTGAAGCAATTACACTTGCATATTTAGCATGACACAATTTCCTGTATTGTGGAAAACGTCTAAGACGTCTCAACCTCGCTAATTGACTGTCAAATTGGCTTCGAGCTTTCTTTGCAGTGTTTCCAAGCTTTTGGTGATACAGAAAGGCAATTATTTTGCTTTTACTTACGCGCCTGCAGTTTGGTAAACTATCGCTGCCCCAAGTGCAGTTCCTTACATTCAGTACAAGTGGACAAAATATTTGATGGGCGGCTAATATTTCGTTGTTCCAAATGCAATATTTGTGCAATAGTGCCGACTGCAGATAGCATCGACGACGCTTACTTAGAGTTTCTCGACCGCTGCGAGAGTGGCACAGGTGTGGCGTATGCAGATGATCTAAAACTATTGATGCGAGAACAAAAGTTAATTCGGTCCCATGAAGAAATAGATGCTCTTCTATCCTCCGCTAACGCGACCGGTGATTCACTTCTTGAGCAGACGCTGCGCTCTCAAGAGGACTATATCGTTGATTTTCAGGCAATAGACGAGCCCCCACCTGAGTTTGGATGTATGATCTACCATGCGCCAATAGACGAAGCCATAATCAATGTCTTGAAAGCAAAAAAGATCGATTATCTTTACAAATTTCAAGAAGACGCAATTAGGAAAATCCTTGAGGGTAAGGATGTAGTAATCACTGCGCCCACTGCATCGGGTAAAACTGAGGCGTTCTGCATCCCGCTACTTGAGCATGTGGCATCAGAACAACGACCATCACGCTTTGGCTCACTTCGGACTGGCAAAGGTAAAGTATCTGCAATTTTTATTTATCCCACTAAGGCACTTTCGCGCGATCAATTGTCCAAAATAGAAGAGCTGGCAACGCCACTTGGTGTGACGGTTGCGGTCCTTGACGGTGACACATCGGAAAAGGATCGCAGAATCATAATAGATTGCCCGCCGGATGTTGTTATCACTAATTTTGACGTGTTGCACTATCACATGATGCATAAGACAAAATTTTCACGGATACTCACAACTGCCAAATTTCTAGTAGTCGATGAGGCCCATGTATATACAGGCATCTTTGGGGCAAATGTACATCACATTATTGCAAGGTTAGAGAGACTTGTTGGGACTAAACTCCAAATTGTTGCTGCATCTGCTACCTTACCAAATGCTGCTGAATTTTGCCAGATCCTTTTTGGCAGGAATATGCACGTAATTAGCGGCAAGGGCAGACGAGGTAGGATAAATCTTGCAATAATCTTTCCCTCCCTTAGATCTTACAGATCGTTGATGTTGGACCTGCTTAGGCAGACCACAAAAAGAAAGCATAAGACAATTGTGTTTGCTAACTCACATCTTAGCGCAGAGTTGATGGCCTTCTATGGAGCACGACAAGGAATTAATATCAGAGTTCATCGTGCAGGCTTAACATCTACCCTCAGAAAAGAAATAGAACGACAGTTCAAGGAAGACCTACTAATGGCTATTTCTGCCACACCTACACTAGAACTAGGAATTGACATTGGAAACGTTGATGCTATAATCTCCAATATAGTACCCATTAACAGGCTTTTTCAGCGAGTCGGACGGGCAGCAAGAAGGGGTCAGCAAGGATATGCATTTCTGGCACTGGGAAATGATCCAATAAGCCAGTATTACAAGACACATCCTGCAGATTATATGGACGACTATGAACTGGCATATACAGACCCAGCGAATCCATTTGTGATGGAATACCAAGTATTAGCAAGGGTGTGTGACAAGCCACTGCGTATGGCAGAATCAAAACAGATGTGGGATGTACTTCAGAAGCTTGTATCAAAAGGCGTTGTCAAAGTGGTTAGAGATAGATTCGTGCCCGACCTGAAGGAGGCCATGAAGGTGCTTGATGAATATAGCATCCGAGGCATAGGGACTCGGGTTGATATTAAGTTTAATAATAAGGTTATAGGCGATCGCGCATTTCCCCAGGCCCTTGAAGAGCTTCACCAACACGCAGTATATTTTCTTGGAGGTCGACGCTACAAGGTACATCAGCTGCACTTTGATCCAAACAGTCAGCCTTACGCTGAGCTCGTGTCTATTCCATCCGACTACCCTTATTACACTAAGGCTTTGACTGACGACTGGCCCTCTATTTTAGAAATATATGAGAAAAAAGTAGTATTCGGAATTGAAGTTGCTTACTGCGCGCTCAACATCCAAAAGAGGGTTATGGGATATGTCAATGTTGAAATTGGTCAAGAGGTAGCACAGGGAAAAAAAGTGATGCTTGACAAACCGTTAGAATATGAATTCCTTACGAAGGGGTTTGTGTTTAGAGCACCTCAACCATCAAATGTCTTACAAGGAGTGGAGGACGAGCAGTATGTACAAATGAGCGGATTTCACGCTTCAGAGCACGTGATAATAGAAGGCAGTGCTATGATAACAGGTGGTGCATCCCAAGACTTAGGTGGCATTTCCCTTGGCTCCTCGGGATTAATAGTTGTCTATGACGGGAGTGTTGGAGGGAATGGAGCCAGCAGGATATTGTATGAGAGGTTGGATATAGCTTTTGGACGCTCGCTACGCATATTATCTGAGTGTGCATGTAAAAGCGAAAGTGGCTGTCCTCGTTGCACCTATTCCTACCGGTGCGGTAACAACAACGAGTTTTTGCATAAGCGAGCCGCAATTGAAGTAATGAATAAGATAGTAGAGGGTGAGAAAACCAAAATAGGCGAGAAGGTGTGGGGCGATAAAGCTCTTGTCTGAGGGGATAAAGTTTAAGTGTAATTGCAGATGGCTTTAAATAAAATTGGAAGAGGCTTTCATTAATACTGCTAGTGGACGTGTGAAATGGCAGACACTTGAGCATAAGGGTGTTGCCTTCCCACCTGAATATCAGCCAAGAGGTATAATAATCACCATCAGGGGAGAAAAGCTAGCACTCAATAGGGATCAGGAAGAGATCGTGTATGCATGGGCAAAGAAAAAAGATACCCATTATGTACAAGATCCTATATTTCAGCAAAATTTCATAAGTGACCTTCAAAAACTCCTGCCCGAGAGGCACCGCAACATCGCAATAAAAGACATAGACTTTTCGATAGCTTATCAGCTTGCAGACGAAGAAAGGTTGATGAAAGAGCATGAAAAAGAAAGGTACAAGACTCTCACAAGAGAGCAAAAGAAAAGCATGGCCCAAGCAAAAAAGGCTGAGCGTGAAAGGCTTAAGTCCATTTACGGCAAGGCAGTAGTCGATGGCATTGAGGTTGACGTCGCAAACTGGTTAGTCGAGCCACCGGGATTGTTTATGGGCCGTGGTCAGCATCCAATGAGAGGCAGGTGGAAGCCACGAGTAAGACCGCAGGATGTCACACTAAACTTGGGCGAAAATGCGCCAGTTCCAGAGGGGAACTGGAAGGAGATCATCCACGATCATTCATCTACATGGCTAGCTACGTGGATGGAAAGTCTAACTGGTAAGCGCAAGTATGTATGGCTACACGACTCTGCTGCTCTCCGCCAAGAAAACGATAAAGCCAAGTACGATAAGGCAAAAAAACTGGCCGAGCGTGAGGCCAAAGTGCATAGAGAAGTAATAAAGAGGATGATTAAGGGAGACGGCAAGGTAGCTACTGTTGCCTACCTGATACTAAAGCTTGCTATGAGAGTGGGCGACGAAAAGGATCCTGAAGAAGCTGACACAGTCGGTGCGAGTACGCTCAGAGTTGAGCATATTGCGTTCCCCCAGGTAAACGACACTCAATTTATAGAATTCAATTTTTTAGGTAAGGACAGTGTTCCATGGCAAAAGAAACTTGATGTAAATACTGAAGACACCAGGGCACTTTACAACAACCTTAAAAAATTCATGCAAGGTAAACAACCAAGCGATCAGATATTTGATGGTCTAAATTCGCGTAAGGTAAATGCGTTCTTACAGCAAATAATGCCAGGGCTTACAGCCAAGGTATTTAGAACCTGTATTGCGACGAGGGTAGTGCAGATTCAGTTATCGCAGGCGAAGGTAGACAAGAACTCTCCAGAAGCGCAGAAAATCTACGCCGCCAAGAAGGCAAATCTTGAAGCTGCGATAACATGCAATCACAAAAAAGGAATCGATCCAAAGAACCCTGCAGCTAGAAAAGCATTGGAAAAATTCGAAGAATCGATTACCAAAAAGAACGATGCTATAGCCAAGATTAAGGCAGATATCGCAGCGAAGAACTGGAAAACAGAGCTGCAAAAAGAACGACTGGAAGAAAGGATAGAGAGGCTACAAATGCAGCTAACGCTTCAGCAGGAAACCCGTGACTACAATCTTGGCACGTCTCTACGGAATTATATAGATCCTCGGATTATGAAAGCCTGGCTCAATTATGTCGATCTCGATTGGACTAAGATATATACTTCAACTCTTCAGCGTAAGTTTAAGTGGGTAGAGAGTTATAAGGATAAAAACTTTAGAACATTTTATCCCGAGATAAATAATTAGGAATGTCAGAAGACTTATATCGTTTCCAGTCTTCCTTTAAAGATCGGTAAACGCGTTTTAATGTCATCGGCATATCATTGGAAGCATGGGGCCGGTTTTTTAGTTCCGGTGATGCTCATTGTTAATGTCATTGTTGCAGTACTCCCTGCCTCTGGCCAGCAGGGTGATGAGGAAGGCCTCACCTCAGCTTCGTCGCTGTTTATCGCACTCTTTGCAAACGGCGATGCACTTGTTGAGCAAAACGTCGGCATTGAAAATCCTCTTGCTGAAGAAATAAGAGTCAAGCTTTTTGGAGACGACGTCAGCGACCTTGTCGTCGTCGACTTTGAGGACAACGCAGTTGCATTTAACAGAGGAGAAACACCGAATGAAATTGTACTCAATAGACCAAATGCTTCAAACCTTAGGATAAGTTATACCACTTCGGATTTTTTGTCCAAGGACCGTAGGGAATGGATATTCAGCCTCAATTCAACAGTCAGCCTATCAGTTAAACTGCCACCTGATAGCATATTGACAGATCCAGGAGAAAACCCCTCTATAGTATTGGTGGGCGATCAACAACTCCTGACATACAGGCCTGGCAACATCCGGTTTGTTTATGTAATAGGAACTTTGGGCACTGAAGAACAGGCAAACATTGTCATTAGAGCAGCTGAAACTACAATCTTTCAGATAAATAACAATCATCCCGGCATTGTTCTGACAAGCGCAAACGATCTCCTTCAAAGAGCAATAGTTGCACGTGATGACAACAGGTTCACAGAAGCTGAAAGGTTAGCAGATCAGGCTAATGATGCAGCAATTGCGACAGGCAGGGAATACACTTCCGCCCAACAATCACTAGCTAGTGCAGAGGCACAGATAAACAGTGCTGCAGGAAGCAGGATTGCAGATGTTAGCTCCATTAGAGAGATCCTTGTGCAGGCTAACAACCAATTTGCAAATGGCAATTATACCCAAGCCATAAGCACTGCTCAGGATGCTGTTTTAGCGCTTGACGATGGCGGGTCTCCACAGATTGAAATGCCAATGTCTATCGGCACCGTGGCATTATTAGTTGCAGGAGTGGCAGGAGTAGCGATTGGGACTATGTTATTCCTAAAGAAGAGGAGGAGCAAGATTACCACCACCACCACCACTACTACTACTAATAACCACTTAAAACCAGTGACACAAATACACAAGCCAAATGATGTACCAAATGATATATCAAACGCAAATACTAACAATAGCGCTATTAGGAGCAATCCGGGAGCTATATTCAGGCCTTCTCCCTCAGTAGCACCAATCGATCTCAGACGTGATGTTGCAGAAAAAGTACAAGAGCAGCAAGAGATGTTAGGCTCAGTAGAAGAGACAAATATTCCTCCGATCTCAAGTATTACCTCCATTTCACAGACAGATAGATCTATCCTATCACGAATAGTGGGCAATATACTTACAGAAAAACCACACTTGCGCCCAGAAGATCAACAGGTACTAAAGTTTCTGGCCGAAAAAGAAGGTGCAGTTTTTGAGAGTGAGATCAGAAGCAAGTTTCAGATACCCAAGACTACAATTTGGAGGTTGGTCAAGAGGCTTGAGCGAGAAGAGCTCGTCGAAATTCGTAAAGCAGGCGGTCAGAACCTCATAAAGTTGAGATTTGAAGATAAACAAGCTTAGCCACGCTTAAATAAAACAGAATAGACTAGTTACTGGTATGAGCGGCTCCAATGTCCCAAATGATATTTCTGCACTGTTATCTTCACCTATTGAGCATTTCATAAACACCAATGTAGCTATTCTTGAAGGTGACAAATTCGCTGACCAAGCATTAACCCTCATGAAAGAAAAAGACGTAAGAAGTGTCCTTGTGTCACACGTAGGAGAAGTAGTGGGCATCGTGAGCAAAACGGATATTCTCTTTAAAGTAATGTCGCAGGGAAGAAATCTGGGTAAAGTAAGACTTAGGGAAATAATGACCAGCCCAGTACTTGCTGTGGGACCCCACAACACCGTTCAAGAAACCCTGTCAATTATGGATAAGCATATGGTGAGGCAGGTAATCATCAGCTCCCATTCAGCTGTCCTTGGAATGGTTTCCCGAGACGACGTCTTTGAGAAGATTCACATGGCAACAGTGTCTACAGCACATACTGCTATCAAGGGTACTCCCGTATGTATTATAAATCCGAAGGCGATAGTCTACATGAAAGACATCAGCACTGCCAAGCTTACATGCCCATACTGTGAGTCTCCATTTGACACAAAAGAAGGATTGTCGAACCATATTGACAGGCTGCACTCGGGTTCAGGCGTGCTTGAAGGTGATGTACGCCGAATGTTTGAATGAGTGTAATACACCATTATTTGGTTCGATTGATGTTTGACACAATGCCAGTCGTAATAATATCTATAACATGTCGAGGTATGACAAATAGAAGCTTAATCACCGTTCGTATCTGGGATGTTATTCTTTTCTTGCATAACTTATATTATGTGCTGTTAAAATCCAGTGGCGTTACACTTCGTGCCGGGGTAGCTCAGCTTGGTTAGAGCGTACGACTCATAATCTCATCAGGTAAGAAATCGTAAGGTCGCGGGCTCAAATCCCGCCTCCGGCACCTTTTAAAATTCAGTAGGAATGCACTTCAGATTTATGCTCTCGAAGATATTTCTTTTTCTTGAATCGCTCATTACACTTTTCACACTTGAAAGGCTTTTCAAATTCCTCCAAAAACCGTCGCCTTCGTTCTTCTGCTGAATCCATGACGGGGTTTTGATTATCTGCATTGATCATAATATAATCCACCTATACCTTTTTTGCTTATTTACTTTAAGTAAGATAATTCGGTAACAGGAGCATTTGAAAATAAAATTTCGGCTATTGGACTGATTTAGTCCCCAACCTGCCGTAAACAAAGCAGAAAAGAAAAAAAGACACTCAATAATGAACATCCGACGCAAAGCAAGCGTCTTTGTAGATGGCTTTGTATGTAAACCACAGGAGGTAAGGATAATTTGGTGAAACACAACTGCTACGAATTTGGAATAATAGATCCTTGTGTATTTTTTTGCATTAAGACACGATTATATATGATCCGTAAAACTAATCTTGTAAGTGCCGTCGTAGCTCAGCCCGGGAGAGCACTCGACCTTTTAAGGGGTGAAGCTGAAGACCGAGCTGTCGTGAGCTCAAATCTCACCGACGGCATTTTATCTCTTTTTTGTAATATTTGAGACAAGTGTAGAAATATTTTCAATCATCCTTCCAGATCCAGCCATATGGTTTTTTGCGTCAAATATAGTCGTCAACTCCTGCGTTGACAACTTGCTAGAAATACTCTTATCCTGAGATATGGCATCAAAAAAATGCTCGTCACTTTCAAGCGCGGAAAAGGCTACTCTTTGTATATCTCGATAAGCATCGAAGCGGGCAACTCCTTTTTTTATTAGTGCATCTAGTACGAACTCGGCATAGATCTGACCCTTTGTCAATTCAATATTATGAGCGATTCTTTCTTTGTTTACTTTCAGCTCTCGAATAACCACGGTCATTGAATTTAGCATTTCATCAAGCAGGATAGAAGTCATTGGGACTGTGAAGCGCTCATTTGCTGAGTTTGAGAGATCGCGCTCATGCCATGAGGCAATATTTTCCATCGAGACGCCCACATACGATCTCAGTATTCTCGAAAGCGATGATACGCGCTCGCTTTTTATAGGGTTGCGCTTGACTGGCACTGCGCTACTACCCATCTGACCCTTGCGGAAGGGCTCGGCGACTTCACCTATCTCTGTGCGTTGAAGGTTCCTTATCTCGATGGCTATTTTTTCAAGCGTAGAAGCAATTAGTGCCATACAAAACTGCATCTCAGCAAACCTTTCTCGGGGCACTATCTGTGTTGCGGCGTCCACAGAGTAGAGACCTAGATTGTGAGCAACAATCTTTTGTACATCGAGGGCCTTGTCGCCCATTAGAGAGCCGGTACCAACTACCCCAAGCGTCTTGCACACTAGAAAGCGTTTTTCACCTTCCTTGATGCGTTCGATGTGTCTAGCCATCTCTGCTGCCCATACGGCAAACTTTAATCCAAATGAAATGATGCTTGCATGCTGTCCATGCGTCCTACCTACTGCTGGCACGTTCCTGAACTCAAATGCTCTATCTACTAAAACCTGCGCAAGGTTGGCTACCTTCGATTCAATTATTGAAAAGGCCTCCCGCATCTGCATACAAGTAGATGTGTCTATGACATCATTGCTTGTCAGTCCATAGTGTATCCATAGCTTCGATTTTGCTGAGACTTGCTCGCTTAACGCCTCTACCATTGCAGCGGTGTCGTGATCGCTCACTGATTCAAGTTCCATGACTCTAGCAGGAGTGACCCTGCCAGGGAAGGATCCTTTGGTAATCTCATCCGCTGCAGATTGAGGGATTATGCCCAACTCGGCCTGTGCCTGAGCAACCGCAGCCTCAAAATTAAGCTGATACTGCAGCCTCCTTTCATCCTCGAAGATGTCACGCATCTCTTTGCTACCATAACGTCCAGAGTCTATCGGCAATATTGGCATCAGTATTAAAGATAGAGCGGCAAAGTGGCGGAAATAAATCTTCTTGCAAGATACATAATTGTAAGATTACAATGGCGCACTGGCTCTGTATATGCTGTCATTATCAGCATGATGGACGTTTGTTTGCACTGTAGAATTCTGCTTTTCGTCGTCCCTCGCGGGCAAGGCTTATAATTACTTTAGAAGAAATAGCAGCGACAGAATTGGACGAGCTTATTACTAGGAGTGGCAGCCATCGAGTCAGAAAGATAAATGACCTTGAGTACAGAATAGATCCAGACCCGGTCAAAGGTATGAAAGTTCCAGTGACCATTTATGCCAACGAATCGTTGATTTCAAAAATGGTGACGGATAGGACGGTAGACCAGGCTGCAAATGTCGCCACGCTGCCAGGCGTCAAAAAACACGTGATCGTGCTCCCCGATGGCCATGAGGGCTACGGGTTTCCCGTAGGGGGAGTCGCAGCAACTGATCTTGAAAAAGGAGTGATCAGCCCAGGCGGTGTAGGTTATGACATCAATTGCGGCGTACGCTTAATAAAGACTGACCTAACTGAACGTGATGTCAGACCCAGGCTAAAAGAATTGGTCAACGAGCTTTTTAGATCAGTTCCATCCGGCGTTGGAAGCGAGGGAGCAATTAAGCTGACAAAAACAGAACTTGATGATTTGCTAATTGAAGGTGTTGGGTGGGCGGTCAACCATGGATATGGTACTGATGATGATGCGGAAGCATGTGAAGAGAGAGGAAGAATGGATGGAGCTGACCCCGCAAGCGTCTCAGACACTGCAAGAAAGAGAGGCTCCGCACAGCTCGGTAGCCTCGGTTCTGGCAACCACTTCCTTGAAGTGCAAAAAATAGATGAAATCTTTGATGAGCGTGCTGCCCGGGCAATGGGTATTAACCAAGCCGGCCAGCTTATGGTGCTTATTCATTGCGGCTCTCGGGGCTTTGGACATCAGATATGCACCGATTACCTGCGAGTTTCTGAATCAGTACTGCGAAAATATGGGTTGTCGCTTGCAGACAGGGAGCTTGCTTGTGTTCCAAATAATTCCAAAGAGGGAGAGGAGTATCGCAAAGCAATGTATTCTGCACTTAATTTTGCATGGGCCAATCGCCAAATGATTACTCACTGGACTCGGAGTACGTTTGAGCGAATATTCAAGTCAAAAGGAGATGATCTTGGCATGGATCTCGTTTATGATGTTGCGCACAACATTGCCAAGGTGGAGCGCCACAGGATCGATGGAAACGGTAGCTCAGATGTTGTAGTCCACAGGAAGGGTGCTACAAGAGCGTTCCCTGCAGGAATGGAGCAGGTACCAAGCAAGTATAGGAGTATTGGCCAACCAGTAATAATACCCGGCTCCATGGGCACTGCCAGCTGGATTCTTCTAGGAAGCAAAAATTCACTTGACCTCAGCTTTGGATCTACTGCACATGGCGCAGGGCGAATGATGTCTAGATCTGCTGCAAAGCGGAGCTATACAGCTGACAGTGTAAAAAATAACCTAGAGTCTAAAGGAATCTATGTCAAAGCGCTCACAAAAGAAGGAGTAGTTGAAGAGACCCCAGAGGCATACAAAGACGTGGATGCCGTAGCCAATGTATCGCACTCCCTTGGTATTGCTACCAAGGTAGCAAGGCTAGTGCCAATAGGAGTGATAAAAGGCTAATGTCATCATCTAACGACCCTGAGATCGACATAATCAATGCACGCAAGCTAAGGGAGCTACGAGAAAAGGCGGCCGCGATAGAAAGGGCTAAGGCTAATCAGCAAGAGTCCTCATCACCACCCTTAAGACCAATGTCCTCAAGAGAAGTCCTATCCTCATACCTCTATGATAGGGCAAACGAAGTACTAGATCTTGCATACGCCCAGTATCCTGTCCAGACTGAAGCAATTGTCACTAGAATTGCTAGACTTATTTTAACTGGCGAACTTGCAAGCAAGATCTCAGGAGGTGAACTCTTGATGCTCTTCAGGTCTGTGGGCCTCAAGGTACGGGTCAACACGACAATCAAGGTCGAAGACAATGGTAAGTTCGTCTCGTTTTCTGAAAAACTCAAGAACCAGCAGATGAAGGATTCGCCTTGATAATGGGAACATTTATCTTGGATTTTCAGACAACCGATTTTGAACCCGATGCCAAGATTGCACTAGACCTACTCTCGGAATATCAGAGGCTGTATCACTTAGAAAATTCCTTTGCTATTGACCAGCCAGTGCAGAGCCTCGGATGGTCTTTTGCTAAAATGTTTTTGGCAGGTCACTTCGTGGAGAAAATTTACAGTCAAGAGGCTTACAAAATACAGTTATTAAAAGGTAAAAAGGTTGAGGACAAGTTCATTGCTTGGCTCCAAAATGAATTGAAAAATAGAGGCTGTAGCGCCCAGATAAAAATGGCGCCTGAAATGAAATCGATCTAGACTCTACGTCCTCTTCTGCCACCGGGCTTTCTTGTGGTATCATGCGGTACAGGAGTCACGTCGTCTATTCTTCCAATGCGAAAACCTGATCTTGCAAGTGCTCTAATTGCAGCCTGGGCTCCGGGGCCGGGAATTCTTGGGCCTACTCCTCCAACAGCACGTACGCGAATATGCAAGGCGTTGATGCCCTTTGCCTTGGCCGTTTCAGCTGCTGCTACCGCAGACTTCATAGCGGCATAGGGCGAGGATTCATAACGATCAGCGGTAACGTGGCGTCCTCCGGAGCTAAATGAGATTGTTTCACTACCACTCAAATCAGTAATATGGACAAGGGTGTTATTGTAACTGCTAAAAATGTGAGCCACTCCCCATTTTGTTTGGGTAATATCGCCTGCAGTTTCAGACATATGCACTTGAACTTGCTTCTGAAGAGAGTTAAAAATGTTATCGCTTATGCAAAATGCGTATAGCCTCTATTCTCTAGTAGCCGGCTTTGGACAAAGACCTGGCCTGAGCCCCTTTGCACTCTGCCAATGACGTACAGTTTCACGCCTGCTTTTCTTGCCGCTGCCTCGGCTTGTCTTATCTTTGTACCTGAAATAGTTGCCACGATCTCATACTCTTCTCCTCCATAAAACACCAACTCATCCAGATCAAGGGTGTTGTCCTGTGCGAATTTATCCAAGCCTGATGCAATCGGGATACTATGAATTGTAATGTCGACATCCACCGCTTTGCTTGCCAATTCATATAGAGAGGCCGCAAGTCCATCACTTGAATCTATTGATGACGAAAAATATCTTGCAAGTGCCAGCCCAAAACGCTGCCTTGGACATGGCTCGAGTACTGATTTCACAGCTTGCTTTTGGAATGTACTCTTATTATTATTATTATCATCATCACAGTTATTGTTGATGATGATCGTGTTGTCGTCCTCGTCATTATCTTTTTTGTTGATTGCTACGGAATTTTTTTGAAGCAGTATAGATAATCCTGCGGGAGCAAAACCAAATAGCCCAGATATTACGACATAATCTCCCGGCTTGGCTCCACTCCTCGTTGGAACTTTGAATCTACTAAAGCCGATTATAGTGCAATCAATAACAAGCTCCGCAGCTTCATTCGTGTCGCCCCCCGCTATCTTGACTCCAAATTCCTTTGATGCAATAGCAAACCCCTCGGCAAGTCCTTCAATATGTGGACTTTGAATCGAGTAGTTGTTTGGTAGCCCAAGTGAAATCACCGCTGCATATGGCCTCACACCCTTGGCTGCAAGATCACTTACACATGACACGATGCTTTTTCGTGCAATCTGCCAAGCTTGCATGTCGC
>DATAAU010000142.1:0-12006 GCA_036259955.1 Nitrososphaera sp.
ATGTTGACAATTGTAGACTTACCCATACCATTTCTTCCGATCAAGCCAACAACTGCACCCTTCTTTGGAGTAGGAAGGCGATAAAATCTAAAGGAATTAACACCATACTGATGGATTTTATCTTCTGAGAGCTCTTTTGCAAGATTGACAATCACTATGGCATCAAAAGGGCATTTCTTGATGCAGATGCCACAGCCTGTGCACAGATCCTCAGATATCAGAGCTTTGCCACTGTCTGGGCGCTGGATAATGCATTCACCACCAGTCTTGTTTACTGGGCAGTAGACAATGCATTCTAGGCCACACTTTTTTGGCTGGCATAACTCATCGTCAAGTACTGCAACACGATGAGTTCTTTCTGTTTCAGAATTACCCAATTACATGTAATTTTTGCAATAATGCGTTATATACATACCGTTTCAACCACCAAAACTTTCAAAGTTTTTTAGGACTACTAAAATCAGACACTCTGCCAGAATATATTATTACCATTTGATCAAATTTTTTTCAAAATACTTCATTAGTCAACAAAATACTTTTTCATAACACTCGACATCTTCATCTTGCCTGCTACTTCTCTGCCATAGATCTCTGTATGTTTGTCTCTCATATGCTTCAATGCAAGTCGAACTTCCTCACCGCAAAGCTTGCACTTTGCCTTTCCAAACACTCCATCTTTATTTTGGTTCAATTGCTTTTGAGTGTTCCGTTTGGTTGGCCTTGATAGCACACATAAGAGATAGTTTTTCATAGGGATTAGAGGGACAATAATAATGTCTAGCTGCCATTTAGATTTTCTACATAATTCGGGAAGTGTCTTCCCATAAGAGCTGCAACCTCATAGTCTTCCAAGCCTATCTAAGAGAAGGGCATTGACAGCGGCTCTAAGGGATAAAATCTCATCTGATGTGATATTTTGTAGCTTCCTATATCGTCTTTGCTTTTGTGGGTTCTCATCATAATGCTTTGAGCGAGGATACAATTTCCTCCATTTTTCTGCCGTCTTTATATGAACATGTGCTAATTTCTGTAATTCTTTGTCTTGCTCTTCGCCTGAGAGCACCTTGTCCCAGTTATGAGATATCTCTCGGGCAGTAGAAAGCGTCCGAAACGTAGATTGTATATCTATATCTCTCCTACCTCTTGCATAAAGTGCAAGTTCATACTGCGAAAGAGCTTTCACAAGGTTAGCCTTTCTAGTGTAACCTTGGCTGGTGATTCTTTTTCGTCGCTCATGCCTCTCAAGCTTGTAGATATTGTCGAGATTCTTTTTTACATTAATTTCATCCAGCTGTTCTGCTTGCCCCATTCCCAATACGAAACCCACTTCTTCGCTCATTCCTTCTGTAATCACCCATCTATATTGAATTGGGGTAAATGATTCCGGGGAAAATACAACTTGTCTTAAATCTAAATTCATTGCAAGTATAAGATCATAAATTCTGTTCAGTGCATTAGATCCTTCTGCATACTGGAAACCTAGCTTTGATGGATTATCTAGGATTATGTTATATTGTGTGAGCGGGTGACCGCCTGGTATTTCCTCAAGACGAAAGTATCCTTCCTTCTCATTTGCTAAATTGGTGGTTGTCCTAGAGGTAGCACCAAGTCCAATTGTGTGCCCCATCTTGTAAGCATATACAACTATCATTAGGGGAGGAGTAACAGGAGCACTTGCCAATGAATTGCAATGAAGGGCGAACTAATTAAACGGATATCGTTTGCCACAATGCATTAGAGAAGAAAGCTAAAGCTTTTTGAGATGCATGTAGTATCCCTATAGAGCTTAAGATATTAATTAATAATATCCACTGCATCGCCCACTTTATGAAGCCCCAATAGCAAGTTGTACGGAGGAACGTCTATCTTATCCTTCTAGATAGCAGTACTATGTAGGCGTCCTTATGCACAGTATTTTTATTTAGAATAAACGCATCAAAGACAATATTATCTAATGAGATAAACCACATAGTCCAGGTGCTATTGCAATAAGAATTGTAATCGTGAAGATATCCACATTATCGCCGAGGTTATTAGGGCTTTGAACCATCCAATGTCATATTAGAGATTCTAAGTATTATTAGTCAGATTATATGCCAACTACTGATGCAGAGATGAATTCATTGTTAAAATATGATATACCGCAAAATAAGTGTACCAATAAGTACGGTGACAATGCCCACCCTATCCCTTCTTTTTTGTCTAAGCAACTTTGTCAATAACGTAGATCATGATTGTTGAAATGATAAGCCCGCTAGGAATGCGAAGGCGGACAGCAAATCACATGATATGTCCTCGCTCGATGTTTTTGACGGGGGGTTATTTAATTATTCAGCGTTTGTTATCCCTGCTCCTCCTGAAGCAACATTAAATTAGCCCTTTGCCAAATCTTAGTATAAGCCGGTCATAGCGGCAGGGTGCGACCCGGTCCCATTCCGAACCCGGAAGTCAAACCTGCTGTCGCTGCTGTGTTACTGACCTGCGAGAGCGGTCGGGAAGCAGCAGTGCTGGCATCTTTCTCCACTTACTTTTGAGCGTAGTCGCCTAGGTGTATCCTCTTTAGTAATTGCCTCACATCATAGCCTATTCGGTCGATTGCGGAAAAGGCCTCCGCAAGACCGGCAGGCTCCCATGCCTGTGTTTCTATGACGCAACAATAATTTGCTGCTTCTATCATTATCCTTTTCAATTCTTCCTGCATTATATTTCTTGTAAAGTACCTTGACAATGTTGTATCTTTTGCCAGTATGTTTGCGATCACGCCACCGCTCCATCCCATGTTTATCACCTTACCGTTGGACAGCGTGTAATACGGCGCAGCGTCAAGCAATTTGTGGGCATTATCGTCAGTATCTACAATAAAGTCATTTTCTACAAGGCAATAGATATCATAGAATGGTCCCATGCGCATTACCTCCTCTATGCCAACGAAGTCAATGTTGCCACTTAATATCCGAACAAAACCATCTCTATTTGAAAGCCATCGTTCAAAGTAAGGTCTTTTCTTAGGATGCACATCTAGATCCATGCTGCCAATTCTACAACTAAAGCCCCGATCTTCAAGGGCTTGCACAAGTATGCTCAGCGGGAATAACGGCATATATTTTCTCTATCAAGATGGCAGCTGCTTTTCGTCTTCCATCAAAAGTTTGACAAGGGTTCTAACTCCAAAGCCAGTAGCTCCTCTATGGTTGTAACTTTTCTCATGGGTTCCTTCCTGCGTCCATGCAGTGCCAGCAATGTCAATATGAACCCAGGGGACATCGTTGACGAAATTAGATAGGAACGCTGCTGCGGTAATCGCTCCTCCAGGTCTGCCTCCAACATTTTTGATATCTGCATAGGTGCTCCTGATCTGCTCGTGATATTCATCGTATAGTGGGAGCTCCCACATCTTTTCTCCCGTCTTATCTGATAACTTGCGCAGCCGGTCTACCAACTGTTTGTTGCTGCCTATCATTGCGGCTACATTGGCTCCAAGTGCAATTATCGCAGCACCAGTAAGTGTAGCTAAGTCAATTACAGATTTTGGACTATATGTGGAAATTCCATATGCTATGGCGTCGGCAAGTATCATGCGACCTTCGGCATCCGTGTTGAGGACTTCTACTGACTTGCCGTTGTACATTCTGATTATATCACCAGGTCTGTATGAGGTAGCAGACGGCATATTTTCAACAGATGGGACAATGCCTACAACATTAACTGCTAACTTAATCGAAGCGATTGCCCGTATGATGGCTAGAACCGTGCAGCCACCACATTTATCAAATTTCATTTCATCCATTTTTTCGCTGGGTTTTATAGAAATCCCGCCAGTGTCAAAAGTCACCGCCTTGCCTACCAAAAGATATGGCTTTTGCTGAGGGTCATTTGCGCCGTTATATTCAAGGACAATGAGTTTGGGAGGGTTATTGCTCCCCTTGCCTACCGCCACAATACCACCCATCCCCATGTTTTCAAGCTCATAGCGATCCATTATTCGTACCTTCATACCGTAGTCTTGCGCCAGTGAAACCGCGATGCTTGCTAGATGAGCAGGCGGACAGTCGTTTGGCGGCAGGTTGCCAATGTCACGTGCAAAGTTTACCGCTTCGACTATAATATTTGCTTTCTCAACAACAGATTGAAACCTTAGAGAATCAGAATTGATCAATATTGTGACCTCTTCAATTTTTGAAGTTGGCTCTTTGGTCTCCTTGTACTTATCAAAGGAGTATAATGCAAGAGCGATTCCCTCTGTCATTGCCTCCATAAGTCCTTCATCAAGGTTTGAAAACTGCATCATGGAAAATTCCTTTATTCCTAACTCCTGAGCCTTCCGTGTTGCCTTGCCCGCACAGATTCGTGCACCCTCATCCGTGAACTTTTCTCGCTTACCAAGACCAAGCAGCATTATTTTTTTCATTGGCCCCTTGCCCAAGGTATAAACTACTGTTGAGGAACCAAAGGTTCCGCGGAATTCTTTGTTCTCTAATGTTTCCTTAATTGTAGAAGAGACGGAGGAGTCTAGATCTTTTGAATGCGGAAAGTCCTGGTCGCCTTCAAATACACCTATCACCAGAAGTGAGGTCTGCTTTTGATCTATACTAGCCTTCTCGACTTTGACCTGTACCACGACATGCTAGAGTGCAGTATCGACTTTATTTTAAGCTTATAACAGAACAAATAAAGTGTAAGACGAAATCTCCTTATTACATATGAGTCGTCAATGCTCCATAAAATTAACTTTTACATTGTTAGGTCGAAGCGGAGGATCTTTAATTATTTCATAACATATATGTTTGTAGGTAATTTTTACCGCTATTATCTAATCTTCAAAGCAGAAAAACCATTTGTATCTGATGCAGATAGGTATGACGATATAGCCATTGCGCTCAATATAACTTTTATCTTGCAAGAGAATGACAGCGGTTACGTGCTAAATCTGAATGTCGTTCCCTTTCGAAGTGTGCCAATAATCCTTTTTAATATTCCTTTGAACGTATAGCACGACAGATTGTTGTCAGCATTGGTAAATTCGCATGAGGCATTTATATCGCTAACCTTTCCTCTCCCTCGGAAAATGCCTATGAAGATTTCCTTTGCCAAAGGAAGCAGACCCGATCGGGCACCATAAGCACCGCTCCTGTTGATAAGCCAGAACATTTTAGTTGCATCATAATCATCAGGAAAGATCATTTCTTTGGCGTCCCTGGCTTCCCGCGAATAGAAGTGTCCAGCTGTCCTTATCCAGCCGCGAGAAAGTATGCTAGCCACCTTGGCAAACTTGGCGCAAGAATAGCACTTGTCGTCATAAATGAGAAGAGGGCGTTTGAAAGATGATGCTAATGACGACAAGGGAGGCATATATAAAAGTGCATCATCGATCTTTTAAATCTTGATATGAGAGACTAGCGAGCTATATCTTTTTATTTTCCTGCAAGAAGCTTTTTCTTATATTGTTGTTTACATGGAGGTATCATTATGGGCCTTAACATGCGTTACCTTGACCTTAAGAGGAAGATCAGAGATGCACGCATGTGGGCAATTCAAGGTATCACTGAGGCGGGTTCAGGGCACCCAGGTGCCTCATTCTCCGCTGCTGAAATAATGGGTACTTTGTACTTTAGAAGAATGAAACATGATCCATCGAACCCAAACTGGAGCGAGCGCGATTATTTCATTAATTCGAAGGCGCATTCGGCACCTGGATTTTACTCTGCACTTGCAGTTTCAGGCTACTTTCAGCCTGACGAGCTTAGGACACTCCGTCAATTTGGTTCTCGCCTTCAAGGTCATCCAGTAAGGTACTCGGAGCATCAAAAGCACCATAGCGTTCCAGGTATTGAATACTCAGGAGGCTCAGAAGGGATTGGGCTTTCGGTCGGCATAGGTATTGCACTTGCAAAAAAACTAGAGGGTAAGAAGAATAGAGTATTTGTATTGATTGGCGATGGGGAGTCAAATGAGGGACAGATATGGGAGGCTTCTATGGCCGCTGGTAAATTCAAGCTTGACAATCTAGTTACTATTTTGGATCGCAACCGCATTCAGCAGGACGGTTTCACTGAAGATATTATGCCGCTTGATCCCATAAAGGATAAATGGACTGCATTTAACTGGGAGGTCTTTGAAGTAGATGGTCACAGGGTCGAACAAATACTAGACGCGCTCAACAGGGCTACACAGGTGCATGACAAGCCTGTCATGATAATTGCCAATACAGTCAAAGGAAATGGTATTCGCCACATGGCAAATAATCCTCAGTGGCATGGAAAAGCACCGCCCAAGAGGCAAACCGAAGTGTTGCTGGAAGAGCTAGAAAGCGAATGCCTAATTGCACCTTCAATAATAGCAGGGGAGCGTGAGAACTACGAGGATAAAATAAGGAAGGTCGAGCGTGCAGGAGTCGATATGATTCATTTAGATGTGATGGATGGCAGGTTTGTTCCAAATACTACATTCTTTGCAGACACTATCAAAAAGCTAAGGCGATTGACCAGTATGCCATTTGACACTCACTTGATGATAGAAAATCCACTTAAGAACATACAAGAGTACATCGATGCAAGATGCGATATCGTTACAGTACATGCAGAGGCATGCACCGAAAATGAGTTTAGAGAAATTCAGGAAAGATTGATTGACAATGGAATTAGCCCTGGCATTGCATTTAATCCAGGCACCGATGTGCCAAAGTGGCTCTACGATTGCTTGCACAATCTAGATGTTGTCATTGTTATGTCTGTCAACCCTGGTGCTGCAGGCCAAAAGTTTATGCCAGAAGTATTGGACAAGATGATAGCGATTAACAAGCAACTGAGACAGCATGGCTTTAGAGGATATATTGAAGCTGATGGAGGGATCGATGCAACCACATTACAGCAAACATACGATGCGGGGGCAAGGATATTTGTGGCGGGGGCTGCGGTGTATGGAGGAGGAGATATTCACGGCGCGGTAATTCATCTAAGGCACAAGGCGGAAGTGGCATTAGAGAGAAGACTTCTTAACCACGCAACTCAGATTAACGTAAGGGCAGACTGGATGAAGGCCCGTAAACATATATTGATTCCCTATGCAAATGAGCTTAGGATAGAGGAAGAGCTACATGCTATTAAGTAGCGAGAAAAGAACCGCAGACATGAGAGGAGCCTATGGGGATACTCTTGTTGAGCTCGGAAGAGATGACCCCAGGATTGTATGTGTTGGAGGCGACACAACTGAGTCGCTCAAAACGAAAAAGTTTGGCGATAAGTACCCGGAGAGAATGTTCAATGTCGGCATTGCGGAGGCCAACATTGTCTCAGTTGCAGCAGGTCTGGCAATAGCTGGCAAGATTGCATTTGCCAGCACGTATGCTGCCTTCATCCCTGGTAGATGTCTTGATCAGATCCGAAACACTATCTGTTACCCCTACCTGAATGTCAAGCTGGTTGTCTCTCATGCAGGGCTTACAGTGGGACCAGATGGAGCCTCTCATCAACAGATAGAAGATGTTGCAGAGATGAGAGCAATTCCTAATATGAGAGTGCTCGTACCAGCTGACGCAGTTGCAGTCAAGTATCTTATCAGAATGGTAGCGTCTATCTCTGGCCCCTTTTATATGCGCCTTGCAAGACCGTCATCTGATGTAATTTATGCAGACCAATCAAGTGCATTTGAGCTTGGCAGAGGCAACATTCTTGAAGATGGCTCTGACGCCACAATAATTGCATGCGGCCTTATGGTGAGCAGGGCACTCGAAGCAGCAAAAGATCTTAAGAGAAAAGGTATTTCCTGCAAGGTAGTTGACATGTTTTCAATAAAGCCTATTGATAATGACTTAGTCTCTAGATGCGCCAAAGAGACTGGTGCCATAGCTACAGCTGAGGAGCATAGTGTCATTGGAGGTCTTGGAGGGGCGGTGTCTGAAGTTATTGGCGAGACTTACCCTGTACCTATCAAGCGCGTGGGAGTACATGATATATTTGGTGAGTCTGCACGTGATGAGGAAATCGATGTGCTCTTAGAGCACTATGGTTTAACCGCAGCTGAAATAGCAAATGCAGTGCTTGAAGCACGAAGCAGGAGCAGAAAATAATGAAGATCTTCCTTGATACTGCAAATATTGAATCAATCAAAAAATACGGCGATATGGGCTTGATTGATGGCATCACTACAAACCCTACACTGCTTTCAAAGGAGAAGGGTAACCCTGCCGAGATTATGCGCGAGATAGTCAAGATAGTCAGAGGACCAGTGAGCCTTGAAGTCATCGGGACTACGATGGAGGAAATGATCGATGAGGCCCACAGGCTCAAAAAATACGGACAGAATGTCGTAGTCAAGATTCCCATGATCCCAGATGGATTAAAGGTTGTTAAAAAATTGAAAGAGCAAGGAATTCAAACAAATGTCACGCTCATATTTTCAGCAAACCAAGCGATCCTTGCTGCCAAAGCGGGTGCTGCATATGTCAGTCCATTTATTGGTAGACTGGATGACGCAGGGCATGAGGGCATGACAATCATCAGCGAAATAGTGCAGATATTCAAAAATTATCAGTTTAATACAGAAGTGCTTGTTGCAAGTGTTCGCCATCCTCTGCATGTTACTGAAGCCGGCAAGATTGGAGCGCATGTTGTGACGCTTCCACCAGACATACTTGGCAAAATGATTTCCCATCCGCTGACAGATAGGGGACTCTCCACTTTCTTAAGTGACTGGGAAAAGGTCAAGAAGGAGAATCCAGATCTAATCATCTAGCTACTGCGCAGCAATTTGATCACTTTTTTGGGAATATCTTGTAACCGACTGACAGAGATTGCCTTTTCGTAGTCAAGGTACTTTAAATTGTGCCCTATACCGACGGAGTCATTGAGGTTACGGCCAACTCCTATTGCCATCATATGGATGGCCATTTTTCTGTACGAGAGCACCATCTGTCTTACTGCATCAAAGTCGGATGGTTCGCCGTCTGTCAATGTGACAAAGATATCCGGTTTGAATGATTTAAGGATAGGCAGGAGTAGACCATAAACCTCTGCCAAGGGTGTGCCACCACTTGCTCTAATCTGGACAAGTCGCCTAGCACTCACTACTGACCATTTGATGTTAGGCGGCTTGATGACCCAGCATTTTACTTGCTGATTATCTGTGCTAAACGCATAGACAGCAAACTTTATTCCAAGGTAGTGTAGTGCTTCACAGAGTGCGATCGTAGCCTGTTTGTATTCTAACTCTACATCAGCTATACTGCTAGAGTGGTCAAGCAATATTACAACCTTGGTCTTGATTGAGAGCTTGAAGTCAACGAGAAAGGTCTTAGGCAATGCCTCAACGTAGGCTTCTACATCAAACTCATCGCCAGATTCATCATGTTGTTCGATCCATCCTGTTTTCCATTCTCTAAATGCCGCTTTGACCTTCTGTATTAGATCAATATCGTAGATCTGTGTCTCGTCAAGGTCCATCTTGTTTGGCACACTTAGACCAAAGTTCTCCAATGACTCATAGCCTTTGATCTCTGTCTTTTTGCTCTCAGCCATAAGAGTCTCAAATTCCTGAAGCACATCGTGGCCTTCGTAAACCTCTTTAGTCTTCTTCTGTACATCATCTTTGTTATGCCGCATCTGCACCACCTTTTCTACTTGCTTGAGTGTGTCGCTTTGATTAAGTGATGCACCGACCCTTGTCCTTGGAGATAATACAGGAATAGAAACTAAGGAATCAAGCTCAAGTATCTTGATCAGTTTTGGAATATGTTGCTCCATCCAGTTTGTATCATAGTTGTTGTCTATAGCTTCTTTTACTATCTCATTTGCATAATCAGTTGCCTTTTTTACCTTGTCAAATTCGCTGCCAAACAGCTCGCCTTTAAAGTAGCCAGTGATAAAATATTGCGAAAATGCCTCTGCAATTTTGTAGCGCCCATATATTGAATTCAATAACTGACGCGACATCCAGGAAATACCCTCGTTAAACATAAGCTCATTGGTCATTCCTTCCCATTCTTGCAAGCCAAGGATCTCGATTCTCTTCGTTTCAAGTGTGTTGAGTAAAAACCCAAAAGCATGTTCATTACTCAACACCTTAGCGGAGTATTTCATTCTCATTGATTCAAACCAGAGTGCTACACGCCACTGTCTATATTTTTGAAAGTCTGTGCCAGGATAGTAGTTGAGAAGAGAAAGAATAATCTGATTCTTGTCCAGTTTGGCAGTTGGAGGTTTGTCGGGCATAAGAATAACCACCACCTTATTGTTTCCAGACCATCTTCGAGCAAGAAAAGTCGCAATGTCGAGCAAAACATCATTACGCATTACAGCGTTTGTGGTTTTGACCATTTATCTGTCGCCAAAGATGGACGTTATCATATCCATTACTTTCTGATATTCGACTTGTCCCCATTGGTCATATGCGTTGGCATATACAACTTCAGCAGTTCGTCTTCCAGATAGTCCAGTATTGAGCATTTTAGCAAAAGCTATTGTCTCCCGTATTGATGGGCTGTAATATAGCTCTTCAACTGCAGCTGCCTCGCGCAGGCTCTTGGCAAGTTGGATTGCATGTTTGACATCCTTGACCTTTGAATCGTCTATTGTCACATGGCGACTAACAATATCAAGCTCAATGTCTTCCGGTGGGTAATCAAGCCTCATCCTCACAGGGAATCTGCTCAGTAGCTGGGGAGGCAACTCTTTTGTACCAACGTGCGATAATGGATTAATCGTGGCTATCACAAACCAGTCATCTGCTGCTTTGACAATCTGTCCCTCTGCTTCTTTTAGTACTAGCTGTCGTCTGTCATCTAGCGCTTCGTCAAGACGCAGCAATACATCTGCCTCTGCCGCGTTTAACTCATCAAGATATAGCAGAGTGCCATTACGCATAGACTTTACCAATACACCTTCGACAAAGTTTATTTCACCCTTGTTCAATGTTCTCGATCCCACCAGATGAGATTCTCGTGTGCGAAGTGAAAAGTTAACAGAATCAAGTTCTTTTTTCATTTTTGAAGCAAACCTTCTTACAAGAGTAGTCTTGCCAGTGCCTTTTGGGCCAATAATCAAAACAAAAAGGCCGGACCTGTGTGCTTTTTCTAGAATATCAAAAGCATTATTCCAGTCAAGGTAAATTATTTCTTCTTGACCAAATTTGCTTGCAACTGGTGGCGATTCCACCTGCTCTATAAGCACTGTAACATATTTGAGCGTTAAGATATTAGTTACGATATTATTATTTCGCGATACTTTCTTAGTATATCAGGATTAGATTAACAAATCTCTTAGTCGTATTTATATTCCCTTTGTATCGCTTTTCAACTTGAATAAGAAGGAGTTCTAGCAATATCTTTCTTAACACTCAAAATTCAACATTCCTCAAAACTATGTATAACAAACAATCAATTAATTTCTCAAAGATGTCGATGATGAGAAATAAACGAGAAATGAACTTTGCAAACGATGACGAGGGATAGTTAGAACTATGACAGCAAATGGGATAGTCTTACGTAGAGATATTTTCATAATCAAGCAGCAGGGCGATATCCTTGAGCAACTTTTATCTCATCTTTAGTACAAATAGAAACCAACAAATTTGACTATCCTGAATTCCCTTAATCCATTACCCCAAGCGAACAATATTTCAATCGCTCCATCGTGCTCATGGGTACGACTTCATCTAATAATACCCAACATTCTCGTATTTCTTTTTTAGAAATTTCAGACATTCTTTTTGCGGCCAACAATCTGTTGCCATTACAAGAGCCCATCAGGTTCACGATCCATTGTTTTTGCCATTGTTCCATCATAACAACGTGATCCACAAATCCACTTTAGATAAAAGTATAAAAAATATTGTCCACTTTATTAAAATGCAGCAGCCTTCTTTGCTCTACAATAAAAATACTGTTAATATCATAAGACAAACTATGTGGATATCTAGATTGTTCATGTGACTAAAATTTAGAAGAATTCGCTATGTGGGATAATAGGGAAGTTTGGAAGCCCAATAAAAATTGGAATCAAAGAAGTGAGAAAA
>DATAAU010000143.1:0-6086 GCA_036259955.1 Nitrososphaera sp.
AGGGACGTTGAGAGTTTCAGGGGAAAACCTTATCTTCGACATTTATCCAAGCAACTTTATGTCTGAAGAAACGTTCATGTATGCTGTAACTGCAGGAATTTTTGCCTTCCTTGTAGCGGTGCTTTTTGGGACAAGAGCAGCACGGAAGCGCAAGGAGCCGGAAGAGAGTCCAGTTGAAACCGAATCGTCTTATTCTGGAAGTTCTGGAAGTTCTGGAAGTGGGGGAAAGCGAATCAAGCGATTCAAATCAGATGGCACACCAGTATACGAATAGAAAACATCCCTTAACGATACAGTAGAATTGCAGGCAAAATAGTATGGCTGTTACTTGAGGTTGTCGCCATTTTTAAATGCGAATACAAAAACTGAGATCAGAAAAACACCTCAACAACTTCTAATAAAATTAAGATGGAATAAAAGGAAAAAGAGAATCTAACAACACAAAAAATTTCTTCAGACGTATAGAATTCTCAGATTGTTTATAGTAGGAACTGTCCATATCAATTAATTAATTCTATCGACCCCTTATCCTCAAGACTAATAAGTCCGGATTGTCAATTAAAAACAACAAACAATTGTTCAATATAAGGACGCATCTGATGCGTCAACGACATGCAGATGCAGCAGAACGTTATGTGTGCCCTGTCTGCAAATCAGGATTCAAAGAAAAGATACTGCTGGCTGTACATATCGGAACAAGGCACTAGTTCCATTATACCTTTTAATTTTGCTTTCTTATACAGCAGGATTGCACTGATTTATAGATGTATGAAGAGAAAATTAGTAGTTTTAGATGGAATGGTACGGACTTGTGCTGGGCGCAGGCGGTGGGCTGTTAGGCACGCTTGTTATGTCTGCCATAGAGATTATACCATGGAGAAAATGGGGGCTACAGGGAGTATATGAGTGGCACGAGAACCAAATGCTTATTGTAAAGTTCCTAAGATTAGAAAATGGGAATGCTTGTCTTCACTATCTGGGCATATTTGGGCTTCACTTTACAAATGGCATATTGGGAGGCATAGGATTCTATTTTGCCATCACATTACTAGATTACTTGACAATTCTACCTCTACCACTTTTAGGAATGCTATACAGTTTCTTTTTGTGGATCGTTACGCTGGTGCCAATTCATAAGCCTATCACAGGTTTGCATCCATGGAATCACCCGTTAGGTTACTGGCCAGCCATTGCAAGTCTAGTAGGCCACTTAGCATATGGGATAGTGTTGAGCCTATTGTTTCTTGGTTTCATATGAGTATCTTACGAAATGGTGTTGGTGGTGGTTGTGGTGGATGCGATGACGGCGTTTAGGAGTATAATAAATTCTAGTCAATATTAACCACAAACCCTAGCACTCCAATATATCTATACGATAATTATCGAACTGAACCTAAATGGCAAAAATTTACTATAAGGCTAGAGACAGCTCAATACGACATATTCAGCCAAGAATTGCCCCGCTTTGAAATTTCCTTCCAAGGTTTGAGATCTATGGTACAAATATCCCAGCAAGAAACGAATCGACATTCTGATTGACATATTAACCAAACGCTGGAATGAAGATCAAGTCGTGTCATAACATTTTTGCTTAAAGAGTTACCTATGCAAGATAATAAAATCAGTGGTAGTAGACGTTATACACGATAGAAAGCATATAATCTTTATGCAAAATGAAAGTGAACCGTATCAAGAGCAGCATCATTCTCATAGGATACTTGTTGCAGGTGGAAGCGGCTTCATAGGAAGTAGGCTCATCAAGAGGTTGGCTGAAGATCCCCATCATCATTTACCTAAATTTAGAACAGAGATTGTGTGTTTGACCCGAGATCCCAAATCCATTATGGGCATGTTTGATAAAGATATTAAATTAGCTAAAGCAGATGTCTCAAATTATCAAGATGTTGCAAGGGTGATGTCTGTGGGAATTGACATTGCTTATTACCTTGTTCATTCTATGGAAGGCGCTTCAAAGGAGTGGAAAAAGTTTTCTGAGCGCGACAGAGCTGCTGCTATGAATTTTGCCAAGGTTGCATCTCAATACGGGGTCAAGCGAATAATATACCTAGGCGGATTAATCCATGCGGAGGATGATAAGGAAGATAGGCTTTCAGAGCACATGCGAAGCAGAAAAGAGGTTGGAGAAATACTACAAAAATATTCCTCATCAAAAGTTACAATATTCCGAGCGGCTGTAATCTTGGGTCAGGGGGGCGGATCATTTCAAATGCTCCAATACCTTGTGGAAAGACTACCCATCATGATTTGTCCAAGATGGGTGCTTACCAAGTGCCAGCCAATAGCCGTAGTCGATGTAGTCGAGTACCTTGCCCGCTGTATCAACGTGAAAGAAACCGAGGGAAAAACGTTTGACATCGGAGGTCCTGATATTTTGACATATCTGGATATGATGAGAACATATGCAAAAGTACTAAACAAGTCAGTGCACATACTAATCATACCATTTCTTACTCCTCGTCTGTCATCTTATTGGGTGGACTTGGTTACACCTGTCAGGGCATCCCTTGCAAGACCACTGATAGATAGTCTCAAACACGATGCCACAGTACAGGACGAGGATGGGCACAGGATTAGGCAACTAATCCCAATCCAATTGAAATCATTTGAAGAATCCATCCAAGCAGCAAGAAAGGAAAAGGTGCAGGTTAGGCAATCAAACAAAACTGTCAAAGAGAGAACTACCCTAGAAATTAATCGAAAGCTGTTAATGCTGTCACTACTAGCTATGGCTGCAGTTGGCTCTACCTATTATATTATAGATGATAGACCCGAAATCTACCACTCCAATTGGATTATTCTTGGAATAATATGGTATATAGGTATAGCATTTGCAGTTTATTTTTTGAGATACGGTGCAAGATTAGGCGCTCTTACAGCAGGAGTACTGGGCTGGCTAACCTTCACTTTCTGGCTGATAGATAATCTTTACATTGTGGCAGGGATATCGGTGCTAGCTTCATCCCCAGGTGCAACCATTACAATTCGTAACTTCATTGGAGCTGGAATTGCCGCACTAGTTGTCGTAACTTCTCACAATCTATTCCATAAACTGCGATGACAATAAAAAAAGATCTCACGATAGTAAAGTCATAATATGAATTACAATTACTTATAGCACGGATATTGATGTCATGATATGTTGATTACGTCCATTGGTGCGGATCAGCCCGGGGCAGATACAACATTTATGCTGCGGCTAAACAAAACCTCGGTATATGGTTGTATATCTGTATCATAGGCTGTACTGTTATCAATAATTATTTCACCCGAATTCTGGATTGTTAAAGTGTTGGCACCCTCTACGCCCCGAATATTGATCATATCGAAATTCTGATTTTCAATATTCATAGTTGCACCCATGGTCATTATGTACTGAAAATCTGTAACATTACCAAATATGTTACTTGAAAAGGTATTGTCAGTAGATGCGAGTGCTCGGATACCGTTCTGCACATTATCAAAGGTATTATTAAATATCAAATTGCCACTGCTCATTCCATCCTCATCTAGTTCCACAGGATTATGTACTGATATTCCAGTTGTTGAATTACTTATGCTATTACCATAAATTTCATTGTTGCGTGATTCGAAAATCGAGATCGGGTATGCAGATCCGTATTGATTATAAATCAAGTTATTTCTTATTATTGAATCATGCGTAGCTCGAGAGAACATTAGGCCTGATCCAGCATTATTGTATACCTCATTTCCTTCAAATACAACATCATAGCAATCTAGTGAACATATGACAGCAATACCTTTGTTGCCGTAAATTTTGTTGTTTGATACCGTCATGTTATGGGTGCCGGTATGGGGATCAATAGCATACTTGATGTTGTTAAAGAACTCATTACCATCAAGTGTAATATTGTAGGCCCCTGCAGAATAGAATCCCATCCAGTTGTCATGAATTCTTGAGTTTCTAATTGAAAGATCATGCGACGGACCATCTGTTGACTCTCCTAAATCAATTCCCCTTCTGGGAGGGGCATCATATCCTAAATATGCAAGTTCTGAATTTTCAATAAATCCGCCCTCGCTAACTCTAAAGTTGATAAATGCTCTTGGAACTGAGCCGGTATCTGTCTGGGCTACTGGCGAGTTAGTGTCAGGATCCCACGAGGTTATTATTATACCACTTATTTCTATTCTTCCATGAACTATTATTCCATTTGCACCAGTAATCTTCAAGTAGCGCAAACTGTCCCCATTGGAAGTCATTCCAAAGGTTACACCATCACTCACCAATAGGTTAGCATTTAGAAGGTATTCACCGTTTCCGAGGTTCGCAAGTATCTCGGGATCATTTATAGCTGGGAAAACATCTGGAAAGGAAGCGTCACAGTTAATGACGATGGTATTTTCTCCTTCATCATAGGCTATGCATTCCGTTTCCTCTTCTGCTTCTGTTTCTGTTTCCTCTTCCTCTTCTGCTTCTGTTTCTGTTTCCTCTTCCTCTTCTGCTTCTGTTTCCTCTTCCTCTTGCATTAGTACTCCGTTCTCATCAAAGAAAAACTCCTGCTGATATGATATGCCAGTCATGGAGAAAATTAGAACAACCGCCACAATAGCGGTACTGATAGATACTCTTGAAATAATCACATTATATTGCATCTTTTTCATATATTTAAACCACAGGATACTCTTAGCAAAAGGTATCTAAAACCGGATTATATCCTAGGGATATGCTAGTTCTTTTTTGAGCTTCCGTAAACTTGCAGTTTGAATCATCAGCTCCGAACTGTCGTCTGATGTTTTGTCTTACCTTAATGTACCTATCCATGAAAAATTACAATAGATATTATTGTAATAGTTATAGCAAGCGTTGTCATAGGGTCAACTCTTCGACCTACAAGTCATCGACTCAATCTTTCCCTCAATCTCTAACAAAACGAGATATAAACTACAGTTTATTATAGCTGATGATTCCAACGGTAAGTTTACAACACCGCCATTATCTACTTCTTGTTTCATCAGTCGGGAGAGAAGCTGTAATATCAGGTCACGTACAACTTCCTCGCCAGAGCTACAGTAGGTGCGATGAGAAGTAGAGTTGCTAGCCCATAAGGCAACCCGGCTGTCCCAGTTACAAATACTGAATCAAGTAGTATGATGGAGATGACCATGTTTCTGACCGCCTTTTGCACTGAAGGTAATTCTTTCGCAAGGTACTGTTTGAAAGTAACAATCATGACTACAGTAAATATCGAGAGATTTAGCAGAAAGGCCCATTGGAGGTGCAACAACAATCCTAGAGCTAATACAGCCGAAATAATACCAAGTATCATGAAATAGATTATAGTAGAATTTGGTCTTTCGGTTCCTGTTTCTTTTTTGCTCAGGACTGTTATTGATATTGTGTATAAAAAAAGTGAACCGGCAGCGACGCCTACAATAACATAAGATTGATTATCGAGATAGAGCAACACAGGACTTGCTCCGTAGATGACATTTAGAAATCTAGTACCCCCCATTGCAAATGGCCCTGACAGTCCATGCTTTAGCTTATAATCATAGGCAATTATCGCAAGAGTGAGTGCCAAACTGACTGCAAGACTTACCGGACTAAGTATCAAGGCTATAGTGTTTGCAATAACTAATGCAATAATAGCAATGACAAGGGCACGTGTTTTTGAAATATTTCCTGAAGGAAGGGGTCTGCGTGGGCGTTCTCTTTTATCTATTTCAATATCAAAATAGTCATTTAGTATTATTCCTGCAATATACAACAAGCCTGAGGAAATCATAAGTGCAATTAAGTGCACTCCATCTGCTTCGGCTACAGCAACAGCTGCAAAATATCCAACCAATATATTAGAAGGTGTCGTGAATACGTTTGGAAGTCGGATTAGCAGAAGGTATTCTTTGAGACGTTGGCTTACATGATTTTGCAAAGGTAGTCGTACGCCTCTTTCGCTGCGTCTATAGGATTATCTTGATAGGGATAAAGTTCTACTGTAACAAACCCTCGGTAACCAATGTCATCCATAGCATCAAAGACAGATCGAAAGTCGATTGATCCCCTACCAGGGATCAGGTGGTTGTGAACTCTCGTATGTGCGATG
>DATAAU010000144.1:0-30698 GCA_036259955.1 Nitrososphaera sp.
AAATATCGCTTGCAACTTTTCGGGCAATGTGTTGTGTAGGACGCTCGCTAGAACTAGCGCTACTCATGAATTGGAAAATGTCAACGCCTTCGCGTGGGCGTTCCTGTGGGATTATCTTGACACCCTGTTCGCCTACAACTATCATGTCCCCTCGGATAATGTCGCGCACCATCTTACACTTGGCGGTCTTGTGCTGGATGTCAACTGAAATGCACTTGTCCATCATCATGTTATCGACATTTATCCATTGGCCACCATAGTAAACTTGTGTTGTGTTATTTGTGGTGCTGTAAAAGTCATCTGGCATCACCATATCATTTGGAGCAGGTTCTAGCTTCACCTCCTGTACTGACACAGGCTGAGCACCTTCTCTGTATACTTGTTCAAGTATGCTTGCGAGATGTTCCCTACTTTTTCCCTTTACAAGCAGCCGGGCATAACTTGGATCACTCTTCTTTTTGCCTACGATGAATTGGAGCACTTGAAAGTCGCCCCGAAGATCCATGATGCCATCAAATATTCTTGTCAGTATCATTGAATCGATAAGATGTCCTCTTGTCTCTATTTCCTGCTCGAACCTATCTGCCAAGGTTATGCTCATAAGCTTATTTCGGTATAAAAGCCATATCTGCTGGGGTATTATCTTGCCACAGTTATTGTTATTTCTTAGTATTGGCGTTGCCGCGCTCTCACACTTACATTTACTAGTGATTACATATTAATGCGGTAACAAAATTGCCATAATCGACTTAGTTAAATAGGTAATGACACCTTACCAAAGTATTCCTGCATATTTTGCTCCGCCTTAATCTTGGCGATAATCTGATTCTTTACATCCTCCGAAAACCACTGTGCGATTGATTTTGCAATACCTTTCCTGTCACAAAAGGCAATCATGTATCCGGCGTCCTCCTTGACCACGGCGTAAAGTGTCTCTTCGCCTACAGGCTCCCAAATGTTGCTCTTGTTGTCTTTGAGGGCAAGAGCAGGCATGGCATGGCCTGCATAGCGTATAAGCAACTCTTGTGCCGCTTTTACACGTTTTTCCCCTATTTTGAGTGCCATGAAATACTGCATGCATTATTTCTTGGCCAATGCAGGCCTTAAAGATTTTAGGATTTCACTGATAATGTCGCCGGCGGCGTCGCCAACGGCTGTGCTTGCAGATTCAAAGAAAGGAGCCAGTAACTTCTCTGCGTATCCCTGCTTTGAATACTGATCAGCCTGCAGGGCCATCTCCAGCTTATCTATTCGGTGGACAAATCTAGCAATTTCAGTTTTATTATGCAGATAGTCAAGCCAGATCTTTTCATACTCTTCTCGTATCTCTTTGGGAAGATGGGATAGAATGTATTTCATTGCTTTTTTTTCTTCATCTAATTTTTGTCGAGCAGTCACATCGCCAGGGATATAGTCTCCCACTATTGACTCTGCAAGATCATGTATTAGAACCATCTTGATTACTCTGTGAGTATCAAAACCCAACAGGTCGGACAAAAGCATCGCCATGGTGGCCATTGAAAACGTATGGTCTGCAACTGACTCTGCGTCTTCAACTTGGACCTTTGTGACCCAGCCGGCGCGCCTGACAGATTTAAGCTGCAGGATTGAATGAAAAAAAAGAGACAGGTCATCTACTGCTACCATTTTCTCGAGTCGCCTTCAAGGAGGCCTGAGCCATGGTGTATCCTGTCTATATGCTTTGAAAGCTCTTCCTTGGTATCGAATTTGGAGGCGCAGTAGGGGCAACTAACGCTATCATTTTCACTGGCCATGCTTACTCATGAGAGGGATACACACCTACTTTAAAGCTAATTGTCTTGAGATGACCAACCGTCGTTGATAGATGCATTATTAGATGATCCTATTAGTGCCACATTGTCATCAGCCGCTTGCGGCAAAAGATCGACAAAATATGCAAGCACCGTTGTAGTCACAGCCATCAACAAAGTTATAGCCAATATTATTAATACATTATAGATTTGGCCCACGGCCTACAATTTGGCAGATGAGCTTTAGTCATTTTAATGTTAGTCCTCTGCAATGAGGGAAGAATGCAGAAAAGTTCACTTTCTCCAAGGGATATCCGGCATGCCCAGTCTTTTGTTGACCAGCCTAGCTGCCACAAATAGGAGATCAGATAGCCTGTTAAGATATACTATTATTGCAGGGTTTATCGATTGGTTCTTTGAGAGTGATACGACAGATCTCTCTGCTCGACGTGCAACTCCTCTGCTAAGATGTAAAAATGATGCTTCTATACTTCCTCCTGGCAGGATGAAGAATGTGATCGATCCAAGTTCTGACTCAATCTTGTCGATAATAAGCTCTAACACAGACACCATTTTTTCGCTAGTGCGAGGTATCTTACCATTGGTCTGTGGCCAAGAGGGGTCTGCAAGATCAGAACCAAGAACGAAAAGATCATTCTGTACTTGCTCTAAGATATCAGCTATATCCGAAACTAGATCCTTTTTTGAGTGCAGAAATGAAACTGCAAGACCAATGCTAGAATTTAGCTCGTCAACATCTCCATACGCAGTTATTCGTAGATCTGCCTTATTGACCTGTTTACCGCCGATAAGTCTAGTTTCGCCCTTATCCCCTGTCTTGGTGTAAATCTTCATTCTCTTGTACAGAAATGCAAGTGACAATTTAAGAATATATTTGTTGGAAAAAGAGATCATCGAATTAAAATAGTGCCTCCAAAAATTTTATGTATTCATGAAAAGGATAGCCATAGTGGATGACGAGCCGGACATTACAAACGTCCTTAAGAAAGGACTTGAACGCCACGGCTTTGCTGTAGATACCTTCAATGATCCACATGCAGCCCTTGCAAGATTCCAACCTAAGTATTATGACCTTATGATAATCGATATCAGAATGCCTATAATAAATGGCTTTGATTTGTACAGACAGTTGAAGAAGAGAGACACCAGCGTCAAGGTCTGCTTTCTGACGGCGTTTCAAATCTATTATGAAGAGTTCAGAAAGATGTTTCCCACAATAGATGTCAAGGCATTTATCAGAAAACCAGTCAGCATATCAAACCTAGTCAATCAGATAGATGCAGCTATCACATCGAAGTAGCATCGGCAGACTCATATCGCCCCTTAAGATATTTTACAAGCCTTATTGCATCCATTTCCTTTAAGCTCTTTCTATTCGACCTAATATAGTTACCAAAAGAGTCAATCTCGGTTTTAAGTTCAGGATACCTGTACTTTGCTTCCTCGAGAATGTACGCATATTTTCGATATGGAAAGTAAATCTCTTTTGCCAGCTTGATAAGTACACATTTTACATTTTCGCGGATAACTTTGTTTTTGTACGCAAGGTAGAGGTTATATCGTATATCTATCATAGCCTCAGATTGTAACCTGTAATCTTCCTCAGGCACAAATGTGACTGCCACTTCATCGTCTGCATTAAGCTTGCCACTCTTGTAAAGTTGAAATATCTTGCCGATCCCTACCATACCAAACTTTTCAAGCTCAACTGCCCTCAATGCTCCTAAGCTTGCTGCACCTACTAATAATACCCCATTCTTTCTTATCAAATGATACACTTCGATCGGAGTGGGCGGATAGTCTTGGAGGAATACACCATCGACAAACCCAACCGCCATTTCTGCTACATCAGAATCTGTAGCGAGCCGCAAAAAATCGCCTTTTCTTGCAGGTGGTCTATAGTCTGCATCAAAGATTTTCTTTGCTTTTTCACGACTCAGCGAAGGCCCCAGAAATACTATTGGCTTGTCCATTGCTTAAAACACGACCTTGCACGCATACCCATAACAGACTTTGTTATCTTGAAGGTCTCAAGTCCGGGTACTATTGCCCTCACTACGGGAATTCCAATATCTCGATTTGTTAAGTCAATGATTATCACCTGATTCAATCCCACCTTCTTTAGTTGAGAGAGAATCAAATTGATATCGTCGAGAATATCTTCGTTAAAAAATGTCGGTAATTTTGAGAATTTTATCTTTTTTGTTGAGCGCATAAACTGCCAAGCGCGTCTATCATCAGTATTCTCGTCATTATACTTAATCTTCCGCAGATCATCTCTTGCCCCTTGGATGTTTGCAGCCCTAGTCTGGGATACTTCCGTAATGGCACGAAGAAGTGCTATCCTTGCATCAGGATGCGTCCCATGTCCCTCTGCAAGGTACCCATAGTCGTGACTGATCCACTCTACGCTACTAGCATTAAATGTCGGAATACCAATATCGGAGGTAATATCCTTTACCATAAGAGAAATGCCAGTCTGCTTGAACTTTTCAACCAGGTTTTTTACAGGCTCAAAGTCAATTTCTGTGATATCGACATCAGGAAATATACTTGGATCATCGACAAACCGGTCAGCTAGAATGGAAGGCACCGAAAATGCTGCGGCATTTAGAGAATGTACAATTGTGCGCAATATATGGAACGGAATAGCGCTTGCGCGTAGGTCTGCCAGGCTCATTGCGTCTCGCTCTATCACCTCACACAGCGCATGACAGACTGCCTCTTCCATCACATTGCCCGAGGCAAGTCCATTCGTATGAAAATAGGAAAATGGATTAATAGCGGGCGGGGGTGGAGTGTAACGAAATAACGCAATGGGTGCAGGCACCATTATTTCCTCGCCTCTTACAAGGTCATGCCCAGGCAGCCAGTCCATCATCATTTCAGAGTGGTACACAAATCTCATTGGCTCTACTATCCTGTCAGGATGCAACACCTTGTGAGTCTTTGACAACTCCGAATAGCTTGACCTGACAAATTTGCCTGACCAGCCCGACGGCAGTGATGAATATCGTTCAATGCTTTCCATCAGCGCGCTTGCCATTGCATGCCGCTTCGTCGGACCCTTTCCACTATAGACCCAGATATAATCCTCAGTACCAGGTACCACTGCAGAATAATTTGGGATGCGCAGAACATCCATGTCGGTAATGTCAGCAAGTCTAGTGACACCTATCTTTTTTGATACAGGCATCACATTCTTCAAAGTCTCGTGGGCCGGCTTAATTCTTGACGTGCCATTGACCGTCCACTTCTTCCTGCTTTGCAGCTTCACTATGGTTAGAGAGCCCTGCTCAAGTTCATATCAAGCTTTCTCGACCATCACTAGCAGTCTCTTATCCAATGCAAAGGCTTCAGGGTAAGAAGTGTAAACAAGACTCCCCATAAGGAGTAGATTCAGTTAACTTTCTATTGCTACAGATAATCAGATTTGGTAATTAAGACGCTATACATAGTATCACAGAATACCTTTGCTACTACAGACAGTGCTTATGCCTTCTTCCGGGGGAAATCTTGTAGCTCCCTATGTCGGCACCTACGGCATGCCCGTGGCTCAGATTCTATAAGGTAATTTACATAGAAACATTTTACGCATTGCAGTCGTGTCATCCTACCTAGCAGATTCAGCTCGTCATGATCCTGCATCAAAACCTTTTCTGCGGTCAAGATTTCAATGACCGAGGTCAGTATGTCTGACAATTGGTCAGGATTAGAGTTCCTATACCGTAAATAAAGGGTCGCCATTTCATGTGGTAATAGTTCTCTTCTAAAAGAAGTCCTGCCCGCGTTTGATTGTCTAAAGAGATGATCGCGCAGATACCACTCTAGTTCCCTGACAATAGGATCAGCTGACACGTTACAAGACAATGAAAAATTATAGTATTTAAGAGAATGATCCTAGTGTATACCTTTTTAAATAGATAGTTAGAGACTTCTAATTAAGGCCACAGGACAATATTGGCGGACAGGGATCATACTGACTAGTTGACAATTAAATACTTGAACTTATGTATCTAACAACAGATGCCAAACAAGAGAACAAATCGTCGTCGAGAGCAGAGCACAGATGGTGACGACTTGGTCGAGCCAAAAAAGATAACGGGCAAGGATCTAAATGAAATTGAAGAGCTGAGCACCCGTCTTACAACACTTGTAGAAATATTGGATGAAAAAGGCATACTTGATATGAAAGAGTATAGAAGGACGGTCGCCATGCGTCTTCACGAGATATCTAAGGCCGGTGCCTTTGAAGAACTAGATACAGAGATATGACGAAGATTTTTTCATAGAGGCAGCTTTTTGCATTATTCTGATGTTGATAAGAACATAGTTGATAGAACAATACGGTCCATTAAGATACTTTCAGGAAAGATACTTCGTAAAAAAACAAATCCTCTTGATAAGATAGTACAGAGACTATGAAGTCCTATGATTCATATAATAAATAGGATTTCTTAAAAATTTTTTCCTAGCATATTCCATCAGGAAGCGCTTTACCACAACTATTTTCGGAATATTCATTCATGGATATATGAATAGGTATCCCGTCAGCATTGCTGACATCGACAGCATGATTGAGGATATTATTAGACGATACTGTATTGTTGAAGCTACTTACATCTAAGAATATGCCGATATCGCCATTTCCAATTACGCTGTTGGCACCTATTATGAAATAATTGGAATCCATAAACACAATTCCTTCATTAGTATTTTGTGATATCTGATTACTTATGATCAAACCCCCCTTGCTTGATTGAGATGCAATGCCGATTGTATTTCCTTCAATAAAACTTCTGTAAATGGTAATTTCCTCAGTGGCTTTTAATGATAGACCCATATTATTGCCTGTTAGTTTGAGATCCAATACATAGCCTCTTCCGCTTCCTGCAAATTCAATAGCTTTGTCAAAACCCGTGATAACACCAGGTCCTTTAATTGTAATATTCTTTTTACCGGGAACTAGTATTCCAATCTCTTCTATTTCAGGGATCCTTGATATGCCCGTATCATTAGATAAAGACAATCTATGATTATTGAGGTTTATGGTTATCCCATCTGCACCTACAATCATTCCTACTCCGGGACATTCTATATCCTTTAATAGTATAACGTCTCTAGTTATTACCTGACCACAAGTTGCAATACTTAAAGGATTATTTTTAGGATTTGCAAAAATATTGGGGTTAGTATCGACAGGAACCTCATTATTCTTCATATTTTCTGTACTTGTGCCGGTATTGGGATTAGTAGTACTAGCCTCGACATTAGCATTGTTGTTATTGTTTTCATTTTCATTTGTAATGCTAGTCGCAGCGGCGGCGGTGGTAAAAGTAGCGTTTGCTTTGCTATTGGCATTACTAGTCGCAGCGGCGGCGGTGGTAAAAGTAGCGTTAGTTACGTTATCTTCGATATGGGGGACAGGCATGATCTTATGCTCTATAGGATTTAGAATTCCAAGTCCAAAATGTGCCTTACCCTTTGCATCAGTTTTCGCAATTAATTGCTTATCATCCTGCAATTTTTTTTCCTGTTGTACAGGAAGTTGTACAGGTGTTTCTTCTTGTTGTCCCATAGTAATTAGCATCATTAACGTGGATGATAATGCAACCAATACCCCTAATATTACCGCAAGCATAGGTGTTCTATGCCTGACCAGCCGTTGCATGCTCTGGAAGTAACTGTGCTTTTTAGGAGATATATGAAATGGGTATTTCCATTCCTACGATATTTCTTTCATAAAATTAAGGATACGTTTTATACGCACAAGGAAAGGTAGAGGAATGATCTTATCCTTGTATATCGAAAAGAGGGGCCAAACCATTTAGATTGTCCTTGTTGGAGGACGGAATTTTCTATACCTACGTAGTCTTAACCTCAGATTTAATTAATGATAGACCCTCGCAGGCATTTGAAATCGTCCTAAACGATTTAGGGCAATTTCTGACACTTGTAAAAAATAGTATCAAAAGCAATATTTACAATTTCCTTCTTGCTAGATCTAACCCACTATCGCATTGCAGTTATCTATAATTCTCTCAAGGTTCTCATTCTTTCATCATCTTGATTCTCTCACTTTTTCTGCATGTTATGCCACATAGGTATGCTGGATCTATAATCAATGAACCAATTGTTAGTTGCAGTATCTGGCGACAATAGATCTCGGATACGTTGGTATATGCGCAAGAGAGCAATTCCTTTGTCTGTAGTCCTATAGATTGCAGTTCCTCTACTCCGCTCTTGAATTTCCATTCTGATATAATCATTCTCTATTAAGAGAGAAAGATACCTTTTGAATTGATTGCTGGAAAGGCCAGATAGGAGTAATATCCTTCTCCTAGTTGTCCCTCCATTTGAGGCGTCAAGAATAGATGTGATTATGTCAATTCTATCTCGATTAGAAGTATTCTTTGAAACACTAAGATTATTGGCCATTGGTCTTCTCCTCTACTTCCCAACGACATTCCCTAGGACAATGATAACCCCCATACTGTTAAAGATTCGAATATTTTGTCAATTTCTTTTATAGTAGAACTCGCGCTGCTATGGGAATATAAAGATCTTATATTTACAATATTACAGAGGGCAGCATACAGAGATCTGTCCTAGAAATATATTCGAAATTACTGGCAAAAAGTCAGGGTACGGCATTACCCATTCTATAAATACTTTATTATGGACTTCCCTCTCAATGGAGCCCAAATCCATAGCGTTCTTCGCTGCAGTAGCAGTGAGCATACTTGCAGTGATAAGTGCAACAACATTACCTACCATAGCGCATGCAATAACGGAAAGCGAACTACAAGAAAATGAAAGTAACACGGCCGCAGTAAACGACGATGAATCTACTGGAAACAATCCAACCGAAGAAGAAGAAGAAGATGCAACAGCCAATGCCCAATCTGCTGAAGAAAATACAGATTCAATGAGTGAAGGTGCAGCCGCAAACGATGATACTTCTGGTCAGAGTTTAAGTCTCGCACCAAGTACTTCTGTACTATCCTGTGGAGAGACAATAGTTCAAAGCGTAACATTGAATACAGATATGGTTTGCCCCGAGGGATTTACCATAACTGGAGAAGATGTAGTATTTAATCTCAATGGCCATACATTAAACAGTGGCGCAGCAGAAGACAGTCCTACAAGCCAATTAGGAAGTGCGGGAATAACGGTCGCAAATGCAGTCAATGCTAAAATTGTAGGTCTCGGAGTAGTAGAAGGATACGGTGCAGGAGTTAGAATTTTAGCAAGCGAAGGCACAGAAGTCCAAGAAATGCAAGTTACAGGCAACGATGTAGGCATAGATATGATTGGTGCCACGGGAGCCAATATCGACAGAAATAGCATAACCAATAACGACATAGGAGTACGAGCAGTTCAAAGTAGTGATATAGTCATTGCCTTTGATCAAATAGTCGCTAACGCGTATAGAGGAATCAGCTTTGAAGGTGTCAGTGGCGCAAGTGTAATAGCTGCAAACAGTCTATTTGGCAACGGAGAAGGTGAAGAAGGAGGAAGCGGAATATACCTAGATCCAAACACCGAGGGTGTCAACACAGATTACAACAGTGCATGGGCTAACGGTCCATATGATATAGACCATGCGGATGGCTTGTCTACAAGCGTAACTGGCAACACCTTTGGACCAAATAATAATTGCGGAACCAGTGTTCCAGCTGGACTCTGCAGCGGATAAACAGCAGAAATCTAACCACACGAGCTTTACCTTTTTTTCTTTTTTCTTTAATCCTTTAGGGGAAACCATGTGTCATTTTAGTAGTCTTATTTGATACTGGCATCATGTATAACTTTGTTTAGCTTAATAGTTTCAATTCTCCATCTATTATAGATGAAACATTTTTAAAAACTGACATCATTATCGTTCTTACATCAGCTGCTGTAACGATCCTAGCACTATCAAGAAATAATATAGTTTGGGCTCCACATATTGTGTTGCCAGAATCTTCATTCACCTGATGCCTAGATTGTTTTATTTGTTACTGCCTTATACAAGACACACATCTGCTCATAGAGAGAGTATACTAACGATAAAACATTCATTTTTGTTTCTGATTGCATCGTGGTTTTATCAAATAGGAGTTGGTTACGAATGTCCTTGATTATGGGACTATCCTAATGTTGTGAGCTTAGAGATATACAGTGTTTCTTTAATTATACTGCAATTGCCTTTCAAATATTACTCAGTCTTGATGATTAACCACCATCAATAAATCAATAAAAAGATGAAGCATGTCTCTGCTGCTGACGTACCTATAAGTATACCAGATTGCTTCAGAGATTCATGATTCGACATAAAAGAATTATGTAATATCCTGATGCTTCTGTATGAGAAGTATTTTAGGATTAAAATGAAATTTACAGGTACTGTTACATGACATGCTCAATTAGAATAATAAAGGAATCAACACAATTCTCATACTTTGGCTGATTACATAACAAAAGGTGTTATTATTGTGACTGGGAAGATGTGCCTGCAGTTTTAACAAAGAGTATAACGGAAGAAAAGAAGATAGGCAAATGGTGGTACATTATGAAGATAGAGGAGGGATAAGCAAGCAGAATTCAATAAGATGCAAAGGGACTCAGATAGAATTTCAATCAATCACTCCTAAAGCAGCTCAGACGGGAAGTCAGAGCGTTTGCACTTACTCATTTATCTTCATATTATAAGTGATGTAAGTTTTCTTTACGAGAAGAAGATATTGCGATAGTCTAAGCTCGCGGAGAAATTATTAACTTGGGCTTATTGTTCGTAGTGTGGTGGCACTTCTTGCCACATACACTGCAACTCCTCCTATCCTCGTAGAGGCACTGACAAGGATGAGATTTCATATAGCTCTCAGCAGCCTTGGTATATTCACCCGTGCCATTGCAGAAGGGGCACCCTATTGATAGCGATTCTAGATGGCCAGTAGTTTGACAAATGATACAACCATTATGATTAAGAATAACGTCCATCTACATTTTAATAGAAGAAACGCATAGAATATAAGAGTAATGGGAGAATATTCTAAATGTATTGTACAGATCTAAAGAAAATAACAAACAGGATTTTTGGGTTGGGAGTACGGCCAAACTTCTACTAAGAAATTTCCCATCTCAGGGGCTCTGAAGTTCACTATCTAGGTTTATGTATATACGTATTCTCAATCAGTCATCCTAAATAATTGCCCTGGCTCAGCAGGTATTCTCTTAGTGCATTTGCTAGTAATGTCAAAACTTAGGGCAATTATACCCTTATCCCATTCAAGTTTTTTTCTGGCATGTGGATTGCTTGCAGTAGCCTCGCGTTACATTATCCAAAATACTACGACACTCGATCATGTAGACCGGAGGCCTTGGCATCCCATTATAAAATATTCGAGAGAGATATCGATCAGAACCTGAGCAAAATATATGAGATGTCATTTGAATGAAGCGTGACTCTTGGAACTATGCCCCAATCAAGCTATTTTCTTGAATGATTCTTTCTGGATTTTATACATCAAGGGGTTTGATGCGGATACAACAAGAATAGTTGAAAAAATTTTTGACACCCTCTGAACCTTCTAGGTTTGTATCGTCTTAGGATTAATCACAAATCCGGTCAACATAACTCTCATACATGAAGAATTAAAAATAATTGTAGCCCTGGTTCAACGCAGGGCTCGACTATCTCCTCGGAAGTCTCATTTAAAAGAAGATACTGCTATCTTATCGATAGCAGGAGCGGATACTGTGTCTATGTCCTAGGGATGGTTCCGTAAATCGATTGTCCGTCAATTATACTTAGGACTTCCTGTTGTCCTGGATCTGTTATCCTGGTTTCGTCAATATCAATGCCTTCTACAGCAAAAGTTTGGCCTCTAACTGCTAGTGTCATTGGAACATTATCTATGATTGGCGTGGCACCACCATTGACAAAGATGTCACCTACTATACTTGAGCTAACTGAAGTCTCATTACTCGCGGTCAATTCAAAACGGTGAGGAGCGCCCTCTCGGATGGTAATATTGTGAAATGTTGATCCGTCAATTGCTGCCACATTCATTTCTGCTACAAAAGTTTCAACACCAGTATCATTTGCAAATATTCTAGATCGCCCAGTCACAACATAACCGTTATCACCAGTGGCAGTAGGAGCATTGCCGTCAGCACCTTGTGTAGGTAAAGTGCTGCCTACGAATCCTCGCAGTGGTTCGGTGTTCACTGGCGCTTGCATATAGGCCGCTGCATCTGGGATGCCCGTTGTGGTAGTAGCAGGAGGCGGTGTTGTGGTAGTAGCAGGAGGCGGTGTTGTGGTAGTAGTATCCTCCTCCTCAACAACTAAACCTCCATCTTCCCCTTCCGTTTCCTCTGTATCATCCTCCTCTTCTAAAAGAGGAAGATTGAATTGTGCAAAGGCTTCTTGTATGATTGTTTCTCCAAATCCAAGACTAGCTGGCAACAATAAGATAATACCCAAGCTCATGGCAACAATTGCTGCCTTGCGCGTATCTCCTAAAAAAGCAAACTGATCTGTCATTGTAACGACAAACCTAAAATCGCTTATTTAAATTTCGATAAATTACTCTAGTTATATTCCTTCATATGATTCTTTAATAAAATACTTATAGAATACTTTACCCTTATCACAACGTACAGTGCATTAATGATATCAAGATCCTAAAAGTATCATTCTACTACGGTTTTTTACATTCCGCAGCAAACTTTCAACTATGGCTTTGACACTTTAAAAAAGTCAAGATATGTGAGCAACTAAACCGCTCTGTTTAGAGAGGAGAGTTTTTTATATCTACCATGTTGCAGGACATAGTCCGATTATATTTGGATCTTTATTTTTTCTGTCGAGATTCAAGTAGCTGCATTGATGCAAAACTCCGCAGATTCATCATGTTCTCTTGATTCATCTCTTTCTATCGTATTTACAGCAATCGAAAGCACAAGCAGGCAGAGCCGTACAGTGAATCACATCTGTGTTTTTTACTTCGTTATTTCGATAATTCTAGTAGAATTAGAGAGGGGCTTAATTCATAGGAGTTGACGTCGTTCTTCCTGGCTATTGGTCTAGCGGTCAATTCGGACATATCATTGTGCTTCTTGCCGATAGACTATTGCCCTTCTCCTTGTTATCTACTTCCAATTTACCAGCTAGTCTTTGTGTCAAGATACGTAGGTCATCCTGATTCTTTGTATATCTCCTCCAATTCAATTGTGTTGATATTTCTCCTCTCCAGATTCTATTTTCTATTCCCATCTAATTGCGTAAGTGTCGTACCTGTTGTCCATAGCAAATGAAATCTACCGCAGTCGGAAGACATTGTCATGGTTGTACCACAAAGTCAGCAATAACTTTTTCGTGAACTAGAGTGAAACATATTTGAACAAAAACTATGAACATAATTGATCAATTCGCAAATTAACAACGCGATTGCATCTTGGGGAAGATTACACACATGCATCCGGAGGATCTAAAAGCGGTATGGATTTGCCACGAATGTCATAAGGTATTTGTTTTTCACAGCGATATCGACGATCACAAGAGCTTAAGCGGACATAAGATGGTTGAAAAAGTGACACTAATTTCACCAGAGACCTTTGCATAAAAATCTTGCAACATCAGAGCAACTGCCACTCCATTTTTATGATTCAAGGTTTTAAACATCTACTGGATTTCTACATATAACAGCAAAATAGAATCACACTGTTACTCCAGTCAAGATCTTTAGCAAGTACAATTGCGTTTTGACACGGGCTGTCGTACAATAAACTTCACACAGCAAGAAAAAGTCTACGAGGATATCACTAAATGTTGTTCTTCTCAGGTGTGATCCCATATCTCTCTATGAGTACTTTGCGACGAATAATTTCCTGTTGGTTATGGTGTCATTTTAGACCTTCATACGATGCCGCATGACTTCCTGAACTTTTAAAATGAGGCTCGTCTAATTCCCCTTTTGACTGCTTTTAGAGACGTCATTCTCGCAATAAATTCACTTGAGGTATTTGTTGTGCCATTTTTTCACATCAAAAGCTATTTTTCTCAGGGCAAATTTTTTCGCAGAATCTGCTAATAAAAGTATGTGAAACGTAACACTAGATCTAATGCTAAATATAAAATCTTTCAATCTTGAAAGATTAAAAATTGGTGTCAGGTAGTTGGTTGTCTATAATCCCAACACATTGCCCAACCTCTATCGCCTTTTCTTTTGATTTTGTGCAGAGTCTTGGTTATTGCTGCCACTATCTCCACTAATATTCCGCCAACTAAATTGCCGCTTCTGCAGTCTCCACTGGAATTTAAGAAACTGCGGAGTCCTTAACTATCGACTCCTTACTTGGAGCGATGACATCATTGTATTAGCATGAGAATTGCCAAATCTATTATAACAATAGCCCTCACAGGAATGCCCACAGTTACAGAATAAACAATAGAGGAGCATCCATCCATTGTCAGAATAAATAAGTCACTCTATTATAACAAAATCAAAGAAAATAGTCTAACTAAGAAACTTAAATTCTGTTGCCAATCGTAGAACTTACTAAACTGAAGCCTTCTCAAACTCCTGATTTTATAAAACTATCTAGAGAGTTTTAATATAAAACAGCCTAATAACTGTTAATACAGAATATAATATAGATTATAACTCCAGAGAAGTTAAATATTGTTTTAAGTTTTAGCTTCCGCAATGAAAAAGTACTGTGACAATTGCTTAAAGGAATTATCAAAATTTTCATTTCTAAATCACGACAAAAAAAAGATTTATCGCTACAACAGTGCAATGCTTTGTCACACTTGCTTTGAAGAGATAAGCTCTCGCAGCCAACAATTAGAGTAAGAATAATAATAAAAGTAAGTTTTGTTTCAGTTCAAATTTGATTTTCTTGGATAGCATCATCTTTCGTTTGTTTTCTTTTAGAGTCACGGTGCATTAAGAGAGCAGCGTATAAATGATGAAAATAAAAGTGCAACAATAGTGTAGTTATGCTCCTTGCAATCATTTCTCACAGGTTTCTAACAGGCATCTCCTTTCTTTGGAATTCCTGTCCCTTGTGGTGTAGCGACCATTTTTGATGAAGCCTCGGTGTCAGAAGTCTTCACACTATGTTCACCAATTATGAATCTAATAATTGACTACTACGTCTAGAGGTATGTAATTGTAATTTTTCTTATTATTTATATTTTGCAAAAAACTCAACAACTTGGCATCATAGTAACATATTTTATAATCGCAAGAGAAAGGATTAAAGCATATTTGTACAAAGAGGATTCGTGAAGGGTATTGTATCACTCTTGACTATACCATTAATTGCCTTTTTGACGTTAGGAATGACTACAGCGCCATTCCTCTTACCCTCTATAACATTTGAATCTGCTTTTGCACAAATAGAGGTATCGATACAAGGTGATGACAGAAATAACACTTTGAGTAATAATACAGTAATTTACAGTTACAATATATACAACAATAACAACGCTCAAGAGGCGTCAACAAGATTACACAACAGCTCTGCCATCTATTATGACAACACAACAGGATATCTTGTCTACCCTCAGCCAGGCAACAATACTCACCAGCAAGAACTACTCCCTGCGGTAATCATGATCCACGAATGGTGGGGTCTAAATGAACACATTAAAGACCAAGCAGATCTTTTAGCTAAGGAAGGATATGCGGTACTGGCAGTTGACTTGTATAGAGGAGAGGTTGCTACAGACTTTGACCGTGCAATGGAGTTGACATCTTCAGTTAGAAACAATTCTGCTTCTGCAATAGATAACTTGCAATCTGCAGTAAATTATGTCAAATCACTTGAAATTGTAGACGGTAGTAAAGTAGCTTCTTTAGGATGGTGCTTTGGGGGGGATTGGTCTCTACAGCTTGCGTTAAATAGCTCAGAGAATCCTCTAGCTGCTACTATCGTTTATTATGGACGTCCGGTAACAGACACAGATTCACTTTCTAGCATCACTTGGCCAATACTTGGTATTTTCGGTGATCAAGATCAAGCGATTCCGGTCGAATCAGTAAAACAATTTGCATCAGCATTAAATACATCAGGTATTACAAATGAGATTTACCTATATGAGGGCGTGGGGCATGCATTTGCAAATCCTTCGGGAGACAATTATGCTCCAAAAGAGACAGATGATGCTTGGCAAAAGACAATGGGATTCTTAAGGATGCATCTTTAGAAATTGTGCTTTCATACATTTAAGTAAGAGGTAAAAAGGTAAGACCTCCTTCAATTATAAGTTGTTCTCAGTTATGCGTGGGTATCGGAGAAGAGGTATGAACGCGGGTTTGGATATTTATCATGCGATGCTCTCGATCTTTCCCCTCCTTGTCTAATTCTAAATAGAAGAACAGTACAGTCATGAAATCACAACAGAGAACAACAAGTATAAGGACATGAAATAAACGGCCAAACTCACAGAACTCAAAGCCTAAAGCAGCAAGTCAGAATGGACAATTGTATAATATAAAAATAACAATTTCAGTTCAATTATCATATTAAATAAAGATAATAAAAATTAAAAAAAGAAGTTTGTCGAAGGGACTAACCTTCTTCCCAGCCCTTTGTGAATAGGCCTGACTTCTTCAATGGGATTGGTTGTCCTGGCGTGTAATCCATCGGCCTCATCCAGAAGATTGCCTTGGTGGGGCAAACTCCAATACATGCTCCGTCAGAGATGCATCTTTCTGGATAGAACACGAAGGCTTTACCTCTCTTCCATCCTTCGACTGGTTTTACTCTGAGCACATCTGGACCGAGGGAAGTGCAAATCTCTACACGGAGTGCACAGCCGATGCAGTGTTGTTCGCTAATATCAGGAAGTATTGCGACTGGCATCTAATTCACTCATCCAACGATCCATGCTGAAACTATTTAAACACTACGCCTTTTTTATAACAGCGATATAATTGGAGTAGACAGGGCAAATTATTGGCTCTGCACTACATCGCAGAATATCATTACAGAAGTGATAATTAGATTTTCCCTCTCCCTAACGTAAAACGAGGTCTTTTGTCCACCCTGCTCATGATTTGCAATATCATATTTAGTTCTTTGATAAGTGCATTAGTGTTGATTCGTCAATATTGTAGTAGTCTGCCGCCCCTGCTTTTTTTGGTTCTCTTTGCCCTAAAGGTAGTTTAGACGGCCTTGGTATTATTCCCTTTTCAATCATCTCAAGTTTCAGATCACGCTTACATTGTGTCAGAAATAACTTTGCATAGTATTCTCGTCTTTGTTCTATAAACGTCCTTACATGTTTGATGTTTCTGTATCCAAGGTGCTTCTCCCTCAATTCATGAGGAATAGGTTTATCACCGATTTCTTTCTCAAGTTGCTTTATTATTATCTCTGCTGCTTTTTTGGCAGCTTCTTCAGGCGTAGTTGCTGCCTTAACCTCCACGTTTTCTTTTTTCGTTTCTCCCTCCGCCATCCCAATTAATTCCACAAGGAGGGAAGCTATAAACTTTCTTGAATTAGAGAATCGAGCAATAAATATGGTTTCTTAGTCATTCTAATAGCAACAACTTTGAGCTTCTTTATACATTGAGGAATTAATTCACTCAGCAGTTATTATCAAACTTGCAGATTACAAATAAGGTTGCAGTGCGTGAATTATACGACTATATAGCTATTGCATCGATAGCAACATACCATGCACATGCTTCACGTTGCATTTGATGACACGGACTCACGTGAGGGGAAGTGCACAACACACCTTGCATTTAAGATAGTAGAACATCTGAAGAAGAAACAGTGGGCACAGTTTGTCGACTATCCATTATTGATTAGGCTCAATCCCAATATCCCTTGGAAAACTAGAGGAAATGGCGCAGTCTGCTTGCGATTAAAAGTGCAAGATATGGACAAAGTCATCGACTATATAAGGCACACGGTAGAAGAAGGTTCCGCTATAGGGAGCGGAGCTAACCCTGCAATTGCATTCCTTGAAAGTGACATTGTTCCAGTTAAGATTCAAGAATTTAGCGCCCTTGCGATGTGCGACATAATAAGTAGACAGATGTCAGAAAAAGTAGCCAAAGCCACAGGTGTTCAATACTTTACCTTTGGCAATGGGCAGGGGCTTGTTGGCTCTCTTGGTGCAATGGGTTGTCTGCTTGAAAACGATCACACTTTTGAGCTAATTGCATACAGAAAGGAGAAAAACTGGGGCAGCCTACGCGTAATAGATAAGCAGCGCGTCATCAAGTTTAGCAGAGATACCCATCCTCACACATTCAACAATTATGACCTAGACCATGGGCGCATTTTGATTGCACCGCATAGTCCAGACCCAGTCTTCTTTGGTATAAGGGGTGAGAGCCCAGATATAGTGAAGTCGGCAATCCCAGTATTGCAGCCAAAGGAGGAGATAGACGGTTGGACTGTTTTTCGCTCAAATCAAGGAACAAACATGCACCTGCAAAAAGAAATCAGAATTGCCACAGTCAAGGCATACACAGCAGGATATGTAAGGTGTGAGGTTAGCGGCAAGCCATATGCAATTGAAGGCGGTCATGTCATTTTTACGATCAAGCAGGATAGCGCAGAAATGCCTGTAGCGATCTATGAACCAACAGGACTTGCAAATGTAGCAACTAGGCTTAAAGAAGGAGATATGATTGAAATTGGTGTCGGGGTCAGAAAGGGAACAACTAAACACCCGAAAATTTTGAATGTGGAGTATTTGAAGGTAGTCAAACTTGCGTCTGTCTATGAAATATTTAACCCATTGTGCAAAATGTGTGGAAAGCGTATGAAGTCAGAAGGCAAAAATAAGGGTTATCAATGCGACAGGTGTAAACACAAAGACCGCAATCCGAAAAAAATTCTGATGCCACAAGAGCGTACAATCAAAACAGGATTATACATTCCAACGCCAAAAGCACACAGGCATTTGACAAAGCCGCTACAGAGGTATGGTATTGAAAAGACGAAAGTCGTCTTTGAAAAAAGAGATAGCGAGGGGTTGATTTGAACTTACGGCCACCTGCAATTTTGCAAAAGCGGAAACCGCTCTGCGGGTTATGAGCCCGCCGGGATAACCTGGCTTCCCCACCTCGCTGAGAGCATGTTGACACAAGGGGAATATATCTCTGTCTGTACGTATAATCAAGAAAGAAATATACTACAACAAAGAGTATCGTAACTTTCAGTCTTTTAAAAGATAGGCGTATTGTATATCAATTTAGGCTAACTAGAGGGAGTATTGCGGGCAAATCCTCTGGACAAGTATGATTTGGAAATTATTGAATCATCAAGGGCTAGATTTATTTCGGTCGTTGCACACTGTCAAGTGTGCATGAACGCCAAATCACTGAGTGACATCGATTTTGAAAAGCGCAATGGTCTTCTGCCAGTGGTAGTACAGGATAAAAAGACCAAAGACATCCTGATGCTAGCGTATGTCAATAAAGAAGCCCTTGCTAACACGATCAGGACAAGAAATGCTTGGTTCTGGAGCACTTCACGCAACAAATTGTGGATGAAAGGTGAGGAATCAGGTAACGTCCAACCAGTGTCAAAAATATTGGTTGACTGCGATTCAGATTCCATCTTGTATATGGTAGATTCAGACAAACCAGCATGCCATACGGGCAATCGATCTTGTTTCCACAATTTATTAACATAACCCAAAGAATATGGCAATTTTTTATATATGCTCTACTTTTGTTAAAATATACATATAGTCGCTACCATTTAGAGTCACAAAACATTATTTGCAAAAAATTTAGTAATACTAAAATGACGCTTAGAGAAGTTTTAATCATATACTAATTGAGAGAGTGAGAGAGTATAAGACATGGGGAGTATCAAATCGCTAAAGTGCAGAGAATGTCTCAAAGAATATGAGCCACAATTTCGTTATATATGCGAAGAATGTTTTGGCCCTCTAGATGTCACGTATAAGGAATTATCATCTATTACTAAAAGTACATTTGAATTAAGAGAAAAGACATACTGGCGTTATTTTGAGCTCTTGCCAATTGCAAACAAAAGCAATATTGTAAGCCTGAATGCAGGGCTAACACCGCTGCAGCATGCAGACATGCTAGGCAAGAGGATTGGGCTGAAAAGTTTGTATATAAAGAATGACTCTGTTAACCCAACGTTTTCATTCAAGGATAGGCCTGCGGGCGTTGCGGTTTCAAGAGCCAAAGAGACAAGATTAAAGGCAGTTGGTTGTGCGTCTACGGGTAACCTGGCATCTGCAACAGCCGCTCATGCAGCTAAGGCAGGTCTATCATGTTATATCTTTGCACCATCTGACATAGAACATGTCAAGATCGCTCAAGCGCTTTCATACGGCGCAGAATTTGTTGCAGTCGAGGGTACCTACGATGACGCCAACAGGATCGCTTCAATGATAGGAGATAAGAAAGGCATAGGTGTTGTCAATATTAACATGAGGCCATACTATGTAGAGGGATCGAAAACGCTTGCTTATGAGGTTGCAGAACAGATGAACTGGCAAGTACCAGATAGTCTAATAATCCCAGTAGGAAGTGGTGCGATGCTCAACGCCATATGCAAAGGTTTTGAAGAGCTTCACTCACTTGGTCTGATCGACAGTCCCAAGAATATGAAAGTAGTTGCAGCACAACCACGCGGTTGTGCGCCTATCGTCAATGCATTCAAACACAACAGCGACGAAGTGATCCCGGTTGAGAGACCAGAAACAATTGCGAAAAGCTTGGCAATAGGAGATCCTGGTGATGGCCGGTATGTTTTAAAAAGACTAAAGCAGTATAATGGCCTTGCAGAAGAGGCAAGCGATCAGGAGATCGCAAACGGCATTATGATACTTGCCCAGACAGAGGGAATTTTTACAGAGCCTGCAGGAGGCGTGTCAGTTGCAGTACTCAGGAAGTTAGTTGAAGAAAACAAAATAGAGAAAGATGAAAGAATTGTCTGCTATGTGACAGGCAATGGTTTGAAAGCTACAGAAGCGATTATAGGTCTGTTGCCAAAACTAAATGCCATCAAGCCTGATGCAGCAGAAGAAGTTTCAGCAATTGTTAGGGGATAATAATATTGGCAAATGTTGAGTTTGTAGTTCCTTCAGTATTGAATAAAGGGCAAGGAGAGAAAAAGATCTCGGTTCAAGCTTCCGACATGCAGGATGCCTTTGCAAAAGTTTCAGAGCAAATGGGCGATGACTTTAGGCGAAGAGTGTTTGATCATAATGGCAAACCACGATCACTTATCAATATATACATTAATGGCAAGAATGTCCGCTTTAGTGGCGTAACATCTTCCCAACTAAAGGACGGGGAATCTATCTACATCCTGCCAGCTGTAGCAGGCGGTGCTGAGTTGACAAGTGAGGAGATTCAACGCTACTCTAGACAAGTAATGCTTGAAGAGATCGGCTTTGAGGGCATGGAAAAAATAAGGAATGCAAAGGTATGCGTTGTAGGAGCAGGCGGCATAGGGAACCCCGTCACTACACAGCTAGTGGCTATGGGGGTTGGCAAAGTACGTATCATTGACAGGGATGTTATTGAAGTTACCAATCTGCATAGGCAGCACTTATACACTGACGACGACATCGGCCGCGTCAAGGTAGAGGCTGCTGCAGAGCGTTTGGGCAAACTAAACCCGACAGTCAAGGTAGAGCCAGTTCCGTCATCTGTAACCAAATATACTGCGGAAAGCCTCATCAAAGATTTTGATATTGTCATTGATGCGTTGGATAGCGTCGACGCTAGATATGCTCTCAATGATGCATGTATCAAGCACAATATTCCGCTGATCTATGCAGGAGCGCTGGGCATGGTAGGATCCGTATGTACAATTCTCCCAAACAAGACTGCATGCTTGCGCTGTATGTTTCCTGAATTGAATGAAGAAGAAATGCCTGCTTGCAGCACTGAAGGCGTACACCCGTCCATACTGTATCTTGTTGCAGGCATACAGGTATCAGAGACAGTCAAGATAATCACTGGCAGAGAACCGACGCTAGCAAACAACCTGCTCTACATTGATCTGAATGAACTATCATTTGAGCGCGTCAAAATGTTCCGCCAAGAAGAATGCCCATCGTGTGGAATTGCGCGGAAGGAAAGCGAGAGGGCAGACAATGAGTTGATAATTGAAGAGTTGTGTGGAAGGGATAGGGGCAAGCGTACATGGACGGTTACTCCTATAGAACCTACGCCTATCAACCTGAACTCAATGATCAAGAATGCCCAATCACTTGGCTACAAGGTTAAGACAAGGGGGAATCTCGGCATAACCGCAGTCGATTCAGGCAAGATGTCTGTGAGTTTTCTCACAAGTGGCGCTGCTACAATCGTTGGTGCAAAGGACAAAGAAGATGCAGTTAAGATCTACAAGACATTTGCAGAGCACCCTTAGCCACCCATAAACTCCATCATGCTTGATTGGATCTTCTTTTCTTCCTTGAAGATCAATTTTAGTTCTAAGGCTATTGATTCAACTCTGCTGCGCAGATAATCGTTAATTTTGTATTGCCTGCACATATCAATTGCAATGCCAAGATATTTTTCAACTGCTCCCCTTGTCACTGTTTGGATCAATGCAGAGCCACATTCAATGCACTTACCCATCAGAGGCATTCTACGGAACTTAGCACCACAGGTAGTACAGCGAAAGGTCTGCGAAGAATAGGATCTCATGTTACCGATTATATCTGGAAGAATGTGTGTAGTGAGCACCATTGCGGCAACTTCATTAGCGTCCACTGCGTTTATCAATTTTGCAGTATCAAATTGCATTTTCAGCTTCTCTTCCATAGTGTTAAGAGTAGAGTAAGCACTTCTCTGCTCCTTTGTCACGAGTGTATCGGTTGAATGAGTAAAGCCATAGTCATAGAACTGTCGTACATCACCTATTCTATTCTTGACGGTCTCTATCATGTCAGCAACGTCGGCAGCTTTGGCCTGCTTCCACGTAGCTTCATAGAATTCAATCGAGTATGTGTTTGCAATATCTACGTTGTGTGCCTGACGCTGAACCTCATGTGGTAGTACAATAGGCTGTATAAGTAACGGCGCGTCCATTAGTCCACCTATCTTGTCGGGTAAAAAGTCATAAGAAAAGTTCAAAAATGCATCCATTATGAGCATCACAGAATCAGCATCTCCATCGCAGTCGCGGCGCTTGGCAGAGTGCCATATTGGGGATGCCAAACAAACCTGTGAATCAGCAAAGCCAATTATCCTTCCCACAATGCCCACAGATGTGTGTGGTGCAAGACCCACAATCAAGTGGCCAACAAGCCCATCAAGTGAAGACAATCCGTAAAAAGGCTCTAATTCATATAATTTGACAAGTTCTTCATCAACATATTTCGCTGCATTCACAAGGTGCTTTGCAGAGTCACGGGGGATTATTACATCTTGCATCATCAACTCCACAATCTGATCTGGAGAAGTTAACTCTCTGCCAAGATAATCATATGTGTACCCAAGCTCTCTTAACTTGTCAATGCTGACAGATATCCATTCAGGCTTGAAGTGAGTTAGTGGCTCATTGGTTGCATCAAATCGGATAGTACCGTCCTTGAAGGCATGAAGTCCATGCTTTTGGCGCAGAATTCCTTTTTCCAAAGGCTCTGCGGATCTATGCGTGCTCATAAGTGACTTGACTCCCTTGAAGGGTACTTGCGGATCTATACCCAGTTTTTTCTTTGCCTGTTCTAAGGCAAATTTGAGTGGAAAGTTAACGGAGGAGTAAGTTCGACCCTCTTTTCCACAACGCACACATTTTTCACCCTCTTCAACTTCCTTTCTGCATACAATGCACAGGTTGCGCAACATGGCCCAAGCGCCACATACTCTACAATGCGTGCCAATAGACGGCAACCTACATCTATCACAATATCTGTTCGCTATTTGAGTATAGAAGGAGTCTTCTTTACAGGCCTTCAGAATGTCACGAGTTGAACCACCCTTTGGTCCAATTGGAAAGAGGACATGTACGGGTGGTTTCATCTTGCGCTCAGCCGCTTTTTCTGGCCTGCCGACTCTCACAGCAATAGCAGAGGAAAACTTGGATATTACTATAATACCAGATGTCTTATTGACAAATTCTATAACATTATTAGATTCAATAGCTGAAGGCCCGTCTAGAAGTCTTTTCAATGAAGTTGCTTGATTGTTGTCGTCAATGCAGATTAGGTCATGTGTTATAGAATGAATTACACCCAATCGCTCTAAAATATCCTTTAACTTAGCATCAAAAGACAACGGCATATCACCAGATAGCCTATCTTTTAGGTATAGTACTTCCTCAATCGTTAAAGAGTCCCAATAGAATGAATATTTGGGATGTAACGACAATCCAAGTTTTTTGCTGATCTCAAATGCTTCGTCAACTGACGGCAGAACAAATGGGTTTTCAGCCATCTGAATTAGTCTCTTCCTATCAAGGTCAGTTGACTGCATTGTGAGCAGTTTTGAGCGCAGTTGCTGCACCCATATTTCTTCTACAAAGCTTGCAGGCGGTAACTGAGCGTTATTTTCAAGAAAGTCTCCGTAGCTTATCAGCATATCTCCAAGGTACAAGATTTTATTGACATGGGAACGGATTCTTTCAGCCTGTTCGACTGTAGTCACTTGTATCACTTTGCCATCATCCAACCTGACGATTGGTGGTTCAATATTGTCGACAAGTGCGATAGTAGATGCCTTACCAGGCACATCCATTTTGATCTGGGTGCCAACTACAATTGCGTAGTTAAGCAGGGTTGGAACTGCTGGATGTATGCCTACAGTTGCAAAGCCAGTGTTATAGCTGCGACCATAACGTAAGCGAAATCCACCTATTTTTTTTGCCATCGAAAGCACGGGCCTGCCTGTAATGACCTCAGACATCCTATGATGTGCGGCATCATCATTGCCCGTCTGGATTGCTCCTTTGAGTTCTTTCAGCCAGCTCCAACCATCTAGATTTAGGGTCTCAACTAACTTCATTAGTTTCCTGCTTCTGCCAATGAGTCCATCATTCATGACTCTAAGCGTGCCTCCCCGAACTCTATCAGTAGCGATCCGACGCATGTTCTTATGGCCAACCACTTCTACAGGATCAGTATCAACGCCGTCTAATTCTACTGGCAGGTTTGAAATACATTTCACTACATCTTCATCAAGAACCTTGAACTGGAAGCCCATAACTTCGCGTTCATAGATCCTAAGCTCTTCAACAAACCTACCGGTCTCATCATCGAATGAATTTGCCATATACCTATCCAGACCTGCGACTTTTCTTGCATGATCAGCAATGAGCATTGTTAGTGCAGCTTCCGTGCCACCCGCTGATCTAATAGGGCCAGCAAAAGACACCGACAAGTATCGAGAGCCGTCGACGTTGTTCTTAATCGTAACATCTGATATCCCCTGTAGAGGGGCAACGGTCACACCCTCCGTGACTACCGCTAGAGAAACCCTGACAGCATTATCAAGCCGAGTTTTTAGATCGCCTGAACCATATTCGCCGGCGGCAATTTCTTCCGCTATTTTTAATGCTGCTTTTTCCTTAGTAGTCTGTGATAGAAGAGCACGCAGCCTGTCTGCAATATCTATATTATGCATCTTTGCAACTCTATCTGCCAGGTCGTACGCAATCTTGGGCTCAATTATATCCGCTGCGTCAATTCCTCGTCGTCGAGCCTTAAGTGCATGTTGATAACCCTTGTTAACACTCTTTAGGATACCCTGTTGATACTGCCAATAAAATGCAGGCATGCGGACATCCTTTAAACGGAGTTCAGCTTCCTCTAATATCATAGTTCATCGCATCCTAATCGCTTTGACTATTGACGAAAATTTCTCTTGCCAGTTGCCCTCCTTTTCTATCAGAGTACCAACAACAATAATATCAGCTCCTGCCTTGGCTACCTGACCTGCGATTTCTGGTGATTTTATGCCACCACCCACAATGATTGTACCGTCGTAGTACTTTCTTACCATCGCCACCATTTCTGGTGGAACATGCTCAGCTGCACCAGAACCGGCTTCCAAATACACAAATCTCATACCCATATACTGGGCTGCTAGCGAATACATGACGGCAAGGTTGGGTTTATGAAATGGGATTCCCCTAGCTCTACCCACAAACCAAGCGGCCGTACCCTCACCAATTATAATATATGCTGTTGGCAAGGGCTCTATTGCATATTTCTTGACTGTTAACGCGCCTAATGCCTGGGCTTCGGTAATAAAATATGTACTCTCTGAATTGAGAAGTGAGCTAAATAAAATGGCATCAGCTTTTGGTGATACGCCTGTCACGTTTCCTGGAAACAGTATTACAGGCACGCTAATCGTCGATTTTATTTCACTGACAATTCTGGTTAATTCCAATTGGTCAACTGCCGAAGATCCGCCGATAAGAATTGCAGAAGCTCCTTTTTCCTCCACTATTTTCGCAATTGACGTAGCATCTGTGGAATTTTCAGAATCAATTAACGGAAGACAAATTGTGCCGTGACTCTTTATCTCTTCTTGAAGATATTTTTCGACCTTTCCTAATATCACTCCCTGTTAAAAGAGAAGATGCCATTTTAAAGTTTGATGCCACCACTATTCAAATATTGAGGGAACCATACAGATCTGTATAGCCATCATGGTAGATACGAACCTTAATTCTAATGCTCTTTATGAGCAAATTGTTGCAAATTCTATATTTACACCTCGACAGATTTCAATAATCTTGAATCAACTGAAAGGTGACGGCACTCCCGAAAACATTAGTTCAGGAGCCTATTATAGGCAAGTTAAACAGTGTAAAACGAAGATTAACTCTCTCCTCTATAGTATGGTACTTCTACAATCAATAGGAATAATCAAAAACGATGCGTCGGTGACGCTAAGCAAGTTAGCAGAGCAATTATCTGTGATATTCTCTATAGATAAAGGTAGTGATATTGTGCTCAGAAACAATGAGGAGGACGTGATGCATGTGATAAATGAAGTGATAAAAAGAATATCTATGATGTAAAATAACATTACACCAAAGTATTAAATCACGGTATCCAGAATAATATCGTGATATGATTGCTGGTCTGACCCTATCAGACAGTGACGTCGTGATATTAGGCATTTTTGCTTTTCTAGGTGGGCTAGCAGGCATGATGCTCTATACCAGGTTTAAAACTGTATTTGAGGAACGCAAGTATAAAACCAACGAAGCAGTCATTGATGCAATAGTCCTAGACTATACTCGTAAATTACGCGAGTATGATAAGGTGATTTCAGAGTTTCGGACTAAGATAGACATACTTGAGGATAAAAATCAACCACAGAGAGTAATATCACAACATCCATCACAGATACAGCCTCACGTAGCACCCGTGAGTGAGTCTGTAACAATCACGCAACATCCAAAGATGGAGAATGAGGTTAATAGTACAACTGATTATATACTTAAGTTGTTAGCAGAAAGGCCCAGATCATCAAGAGAAGTTCAGTTTGCTATAGGCAGAACTAGAGAACATACCGCTCGTCTGATGAAGAAACTTCATGATTTGGGCCTAGTTAGTAGAGATATCAATAGCAAACCCTTTCAATACAATATCACAGATGTAGGTCGAGAGATGATGAAGAAGAAGGAGAAGGAGAAGTCGGTTGGGGCTGCATCTGTTGCTGTCTAGCTATCTTGTAGATCCACTCTTTTCCTTGTCGGGTTCTTACAAGTCGGCCTCGCTCAGTATACCTTGAAAGATAGGTCGAGATGATGCTTAATTTAATTGGCTCGTTGTACTGATCCTCATATAGTTCAAGAATATCAGTAGAGGTAAACCCCCCGTATGGAAACTTGCCCTCAACAAGACTCCATATTTTGTCGCCAACAGAGGCAGGAGTTGATCTATTGCTCCTATAAATCTCCCTTTCATTATTCTCGTTTGGCTCAATATTTATGAGATCCATGAACTCAACGATTTTCATTATTTTTTCTTTTGAAATATTGCCTTCTAGTGAAAGGTTATACTTGCTTCCTTCCGCATCCTCCAGTTCTATCTTGAATCGTTTCTTTCCAGAGCTCATAGGAGTAAGAGTAACTTAACATGTTAAGGTCTTAACACTTAACATGAGCTCTGTTACTATTGATAACAAATAGGTAAGCTGATGTTAACTGTATATGAGAGAAATGCATTGTTAGTTAACAACCACCCATAGTTAACCAATCTAATAGTAATAAACTATAAGATTTCTGCTCCAGTGGAAATAAAGGGGTTCCAATAGGCATTGTTAACAACAACCATGTTGACATTAACGCTCCAGTGGAAATAAAGGGGTCGATTTTGGGTCTTTTCCTGTATTGATATTCTAATACTGATAACACAGTTAACTAAATAGGCATATGTTTACAGACTGCCACCCCTTCTTTTCTTCTGCAGCTTCCTCTCTTAGTCTATATTAAATCCTATTTTAGAGATGATATAATAGTTAATTAAAATTGATTTTGCAGTTTAAAAACGACTTGTTAACATCAGTGTTAAGAGAAAGTTAACAAACTTTTGTTGTGGAAAAGAAAAACAGGGGGCGGCGGGTTAAAATTGCGTATGGAAAATAGAGGAGTAGTAGATAATAATTGAGTTCTGACATCGATAATATCTTTGCCAAAGCGGCAAGTGGTAGCTCACTTGTTAAGAATCGTCAAGCTTTGACTATTGATTACGTCCCTGAAAAACTACCCTTCCGAGATGAAGAGACTAGGGCTCTTGCCCAAGTGTTATCTACAATTTTTAAAGGTGCTAGGCCATCAAACCTTCTTCTATTTGGAAAGCCTGGTACTGGTAAGACTGCAGCAGCAAGAAGTGTTGTAGATAGACTAGCAAAGAAAGCGAGCGAACTCAAAACCGACGTCACAGTTCTTTTTGTAAATGCGAAGATTGCAGGAGGTAGTGCCTATAAGGTGATTTTTGAAATTGCAGAAGAGCTTGGAATCAATAAGGAGCAGGAAAAACAGGTGCACTTTACCGGTCTGTCAATGGGTGAAGCAACAGATAGGGTTTTGAACTTCATACAAAAGAAAAAACTTAACCTTGTCTTGGTGATAGATGAGATAGATTCACTTGTCGACAGGAGTGGTGATGATATCCTTTATAATTTTACAAGAGCAAACCAAAGAATGAAGGGTGGCTTTATTACACTCATAGGAATCTCTAACAGCCTCACGTTCAAGGATAAACTTGATCCCCGTGTAAGAAGTAGCCTCAGTGAGGAGGAGATAGTCTTCAATCCATACACAGTAGAACAACTACGTCAGATATTGCAAGAACGCGCCAAACTGTCCTTCAATGAAGGCGCAATCTCTGAAGCTGCAGTCAACTTGTGTGCGGCAATAGCTGGAAGAGAGCATGGTGATGCAAGAAAGGCAATAGACTTGCTGAGGGTTGCAGCCGAGCTTGCAGAAAGAGAAGGTACTACAAAAGTCGACGAAAAACATGTGCGCGCAGGGGAAGATAGGATTGAAAGAGATGCACCTTTTGTTGCACTAAAGAACTCACCAGCTCATCATAAACTTGTTATTCTTGCTATCATAAAATCAATGAATGGAACCACTGGTAAGGTGTATGATATTTACTTATCATTATGCAAACAGACGGAACAAAAACCGCTTACTCAGCGGCGTATGACTCAAATTATAAATGAATTGGATTTGCTCGGTCTAGTTTCAACAGATATAGTTAATCAAGGCCGCTATGGTAGGTCCCAGAAGATCAAAGTGATGATACCACTAACTACTGTCGAAGAAGCACTCAAAGATGATATTAATCTCGCATCCCTTATTGATTGATATAAAGGACTGTCTTGTCCGTTTATTTAGAACTATTAGATAATATATTACTCATATTTAAGAACAGATAGCGGCGAAGAAGAATAAGAAGAATAAGAATAAGAGAGCTATTCTTGATCCCTACAACAGACCAATGGAAAGCAGAAAACGTTCCCTAGTTAAAATGCTAGTATATCGTGCAATACTAACAGCTTTACTAGCTGTAATATCATGGATTTTTACAGGCAATCTTGGACAGACAACCATCATTACAGTAGTCTTTAGCATCTCAGCTACAGCGATCTATTATCTACATGAGAGAATGTGGAATAATGTTCAATGGGGATTGAATGAATGAACAACAACACCCTTTCTCAACACCCATTTTTGACACCTGTTAATCAGACAGAGCCATTATTATTATATTATTGTTGGGTAAACAAAGCCTCCTGAGTCAATTACTGTTGTATGAGGATTATTGATAAAAATTCTGCAAGAAGTACTGAAACTTTCTTCAGAAAGTTATACAAGCTATTATGTTTACTTATAAGTTTCAGATTTTAATATCATTCTTATTATTAAACAGTAATGATTGTTTTTGGGTATGGTAAGAGCCTTGAGAGTTGTTGCGTTGGTAGGTATTATTACACTCTTGATGACTACAGCAGCGTCTGTGGCGGTGATTGTAGGAGAGGGAACTATAGGTATCCATAATCAAGCAGTTGCTCAACAAATGGGAAACCAAACAACGGCGGCTAACCAAACAACGGCGGCTAACCCAGACTTTGATACAATATTATCGGGTGCATCAGAAGTCCCTCCTGTTCAAACTACTGCTTCAGGATTTGCAGACCTGGATGTAGAAGTAGAAGATGGTCAGAGGGTGGTAGATTATGAACTCTCCGTCAGCAATATTAGCGGGGTAACTCAAGCACACATACATCAGGGCAATAGTAGCGAAAACGGTCCTATTATAGTACCACTCTTCAACGCATCTACTCCAACTGGACCTGTGAGTGGACAAATAGCAGAAGGACAGATTACTGCTGCAAACTTTGTTGGACCCTTACAGGGAATGCAGCTGGATGACTTGATAGCTCTAATGCAGAATGGACAAGCCTATGTTAATGTGCATAC
>DATAAU010000145.1:0-5409 GCA_036259955.1 Nitrososphaera sp.
AGGATATTGAGGCTGATTGAAAACATGACTCTTGGACGAAATGCAGTAGGCTATCTGACAGAGTCAATGCATGGTGCAGGTTCACCTCAGGCACAAAGGATCCAGATTGCACGTCAGATGCAGCTTGAAACCAAGAAAAAGTTTGCAAAGAGGCTTGCGCAAATCAAGGAAGGCGAGGCAGCAGAGATGGTGCCAGAGTCGACAGAATACTTTGATAGAATCTTCGGTGCAAAGAATAAGGCTAAGTGATTCTATAATGAATATCAAGTCACCAATGGGTTAATTCATAACAGCTTTTCAGCCATAGCTTTACTTTTCTTTATTTTTCAATTTACTTGTCTCAAAAAGGATTAATTATCCGTTCAACACAATTATTATGATATTACCCCGGGGTTGTGTTGATTGAAATTAAACGAAGCTCAAATTGAGGATCTTACCGGTAAAGTTTTCCGCACTATAATCAGCAACGGCAAAGATGGTATATTACAGTCAGAGCTTTGGAAGGAGCTTGACCTGACAAGCCGTGATGGCTCTCGTGTTGCGATCCGGCTTGAAAAACGTTCATTGATTCGCCGCGAAAAAATGTTAGAAAATGGTCGGTGGACATATAGGCTTTTTGCAGTCAAGCTGCCTGTTGACACTACAAGCATCGAACAGGCACCCTGTTTGACTTGTCCTTTTGAGCATATGTGCTCCCTCGAAGGTTCTTACAGTCCGACGAGTTGCAACTTAATTGAAGAATGGCTTCTCAAATCTTTTGACAATGCAAACCTGAACCTTGTAAAGCTTTCTAAAAAATGAGACTTGCTGACGCTAGGCGTGATCAGTATCGCCGATTGGCAAAGGATCAAGGATACCGGGCAAGGTCTGCATACAAGCTATTACAGATCAATCGTTCTTATAACGTTCTAAAAAAGGGCGATAAGGTGGTTGACCTCGGATGTGCACCCGGAGGGTGGTTGCAAGTGGCCGTGAAGGAAGTACGGCCGTCAGGGAAGGTCATTGGGATAGATCTTAAACCCGTTACACCAGTTGTTGATGCTATAATTCTACAGGGGAGTATAGAGGATCCCGACATGCTAAGCAAAATAGAGGAAATTTTAGGCAGTAAGGCTGATGTTGTTCTCTCAGATTTAGCTCCAAATGTGAGCGGAGTATGGGACATAGATCATGCAAGGCAGATCTCTCTTTCTACAATTGCCTTGCAGTTTACACAGCGTGTGTTGAGGATTGGCGGAAGCAGTGTATTCAAGGTGTTTGAGGGGGACATGCTAAAAGAGTTCCGATCAGAATTACATAAGAGCTTTGGCAAAGTAATTCTCAGCAAACCTTCTGCGAGCCGACAAGAAAGTAGTGAATTGTATATTATTTGCTTAAACTTCAAACACTGACTTCGAGCATTATTTGTAATTGATGATTCCAAGACATAAAATGGTAGTTTGGCAGTACACTTGCTTATTCGATAGTGAGTAATTGATTCACCCTCATTATAATTTAGAAAATAATATTATTGCATAATTTTGTGTGTTATCACTGGCAATTAATGATGGCGTGCTTCTTCTCAACTTCAGATTATATACGATGATTAACTTTAATTTTTAAATCGGTATTGACTTTGATAGTTTAAAGCTTAAACATGGTAGCTCCGATAGCTTTTCAATTTTAAAAAGTAAATCAAACTTATATGAAATCCTTCTATAAGATGGATATAGGATGTAGTATACTGACCTGCTTTTAATAAAACCAATTATTCCGCTTATTAAAAAGTGGATTAAATTAATTAATCTATAAACGATTTGAAAGATTATCGACAGCAAATGCCGTATTCTTTGAACCACGCCAGCATAAAGAGCACGAGCAAAGAATCTACTTATAGCAAGATCTTGGTACTCTGTATTGACAGAGACAATGACATTGGATCAAAGGGCGGCATTGAGACACCGATAGTTGGCCGTGATGCATGCATCAATGCTGGTACTAGGCTTGCACTTGAGGACCCAGAAGACGCAGATTCTAACGCTATTTTCGGTGCAGTCAAGACATATGAAGAACTTGTGAGCAAGGGCTACGATGCAGAGGTTGCCGTAGTGGCTGGCAAGTTCAATAGGGGTGTCGAGGCTGATGAGAAGATAAGCCTTGAAGTGAAAAACATACTTGAGAAATATCGCGCCGACGGCGCAGTGATTGTCTCAGATGGCGAGGACGATGAGACGATCCTGCCTGTCATCCAATCAAGGGTACCTGTTATATCAGTACGACGCGTAATTATCAAGCATAGTAGAAGTGTCGAGTATTCTTACGCGGTGTTGGGTCGTTATCTTAGAATGTTAGTTTATGATTCCCAGTACTCCAAGTTCTTTTTAGGCGTGCCTGGTATCTTGCTAGCAGCGGGAGCACTTGCCGTCATATTCGATGCAGCAAAATGGATAACTGCAATCGTGCTTGCAATTCTTGGTGGCGCATTTATCGTTCGGGCGTTTGACATTGACAAAGCATTAAGCTCATTCGGCAGGTTGACCCCAACATCCTTTATTAAAATTTTCTCAATCATAGGCGGTGTGCTTATCATACTTGCAGCGATTGCAAACGGCATATCTAGCATACCATCCAATATACTCACTCCCGAAATGAGTGCGCTTGATATTGTTTCAAATAGAACCATAGTGGGAAGATTTGCCGACAGTACGATAACTTTGCTTTGGATAGGAATCGCTACAATCCTTGGTGGTATCCTATTGAGCGATTGGTTCAAGGGAAGCAGCAGGATTATGTCTGATATACTTCGGCTTACCGTGCTTGCGCTGCTATATATCCCGTTGCTTCAGTTTACATCTGTGCTTACAGAAGGGACAAACCCATTTACACTCATCTCCTCTCTGCTCATAGGTCTTGCAGTATCGCTGGTAGCTGCCACGGTCCTTTACTATTATTTTAGGAACCGAAAAGGCGGCGAAGTTCTCAAACATTAATGTAAAGGTAACTCCGAAAGAAATTACCATGTCAAAACAGCACGGAGACTATGATTCAAAACAGCAAAAATGGCTTTGTGGTTATTGGATGTCGCAAGAAGAATGGTTAGATGTACACGACTATTCTGCGCCTACTATACTGCAGAACCAAGGGAAAGAGCCATTTGCAAAAGAGGATGACAACGACGAAGTATGATCCTACAAAAACCTTACAAACAACTAGATTAATCACAGACTATTGATAGACGAGCGGTCGGCTGGTGCCGTGGTGTTTTACATGGAAGAGAATTCTGAGCCTGAATATCTATTGTTGCATTACTCCGCCGGCCATTGGGACTTTCCAAAGGGCAACATTGAGGCTGGTGAAAATGAAAAACAGACTGCTACTCGTGAAATTCGAGAAGAGACCTGCATCAATGATGTTGAATTTTTGGATGGTTTCCGCATGAAGATCGAATACAAATACCGACATGGTAAGAAGGTCGTGCGTAAGGAGGTTGTCTTGTACCTTGCACGCGCACACACACGTGATGTGATCCTCTCACATGAACACATTGGCTTTGCATGGAAAAAATTCGACGAGGCTATGCAGCAGCTGACTTATCTAAACGCCAAGAACCTGTTGTCAGCTGCAAAAAAACATCTTCAGCAACGCTCACTTGCCTATAGATGATGAAATTCTGTCTTGGATTTCTCTTGCAATCTTTGCAGGCTGCCTGGCTTCAACTATTGATCTGCCAATTATTAAATAATCTGCGCCATTTCTGATCGCCTGCTCTGGGTCACCACCCTGCGCCCCTACTCCCGGGGAGTATACTGGCAGTCGCCCCGCAATCTCTTTTAATATCTTATCTTGGGTCGCACCCACAACTATGCCATCGACTCTAGCAGCAGCAGCCCTTTCAAAAAAGATCTTATACAGTCCGCGTCCTTGTATTGTAAGTCCAAAACCCTCCTCTGCTTCTGGATGGCTCATATATACAAGCGCAATGATGCCCGCATCTTCCTTGTGTGCTTTTTGTACTAGCGAAGTAAGTGCGTTTCTGCCAATAAAGGGATTTGCTATGATTGCATCAAAGCCCATCTTTATTAGCTGTTCTACTGCGACAGTGTTGGTTGTTTCTATATCGTTCAGTTTAATGTCTGCTATTGATTGTAGCCCAAAAGAATGGGCTATCTTGTTTATTTGCAAAATTTCCGATGCCGATAGTGGTAGTATGATATGGAAGTTCATCTTTATGGCACAGATGTGACGCTCTACTGCATCGATGATACTTGCTGCAAGTTCTGGCAGGATTTGATTATCTGGAGGTTTAGTATCGAGCGCAAGAACTATTGGGCTCTTTTTTTCTATAGCCGCAGCGGCAATCCTTTCGAAAAAGGGTCTAGTCATAGGTCTTTACCAGTGGATGATCCTCCGCCAGCCTTATCACTTTAAGATAAACATATCCATGTTCATCCAGCCTTGTCAAGAAGGTTGGCTGATCGGCCCTTTGGCTACTGTAACGCAAAAATGGCTCCTTTGGTTCTTCTTCCACTGTCACATAGTAAAAGTAAGATATGGTGTCATTGTCATTTGTACTCATTGCAGTGCCTAACACAACCTTGTCTTCGCGTTCCTTGTATAGAAAGAGTGGAAGAGGCGGCTCATCATATATTGTTTTATAGGCTGCCACCTTGGCAAGGCTTGATAGATCCTTCAGCTTTATGACTGTGTAGCCCGATCCTTTGTTGATCTTCGCAGATCTTGTGAGCGAGCGGGGGAACTTTTCTACTTTGAGAATAGGTGAATAAACATAAGTAGGATTATCGACCGAACTGGCAAGCAAGACTTCTTCAATGCCGTTGCTTACTCTATAGGCTAGGTACTGGCCATCTTTTGAGTCTTCTTGTGTATAATATATTACGGGCCTTCCGTTTATGATATCTGTCTGGACTGCAAGCACCTCCTGCCTGTTTAACTGAAGTGAAAATGCAGGTAAAGGAGTCCGCTCCAGTGCGCATACTAGCCTAGCAAAATCCTTGAGGCTTGCAAGCGCAATGTAGCATGGGGCCTTCAGCTGCAAATCGCGATATTGTTAATACTAACGGTATTAAAGTCATCCGTTAATGGTATGGTAATTATCTTTGGAGAATCTGTATAGGCTCGTAGAACAGGCCAAATCAATTATTGCTGAAAGTAGCAACCCTGACAAGATCTCGCTATGGCATGCCTATGTGTCGCTTGAATGTGCCATATTGGATCTGAAATTGCGTAATAGTCTTGAGGGGAATCCCTTACCCAAGCATATCAACTCTGCAGACCTCGCTACTGCAAAGTCAATGATTTGTCAGCTTGATCTCTCCTCGTCCTCGCAGGATAAGAAAAAACTGCTTAGTGATCTGCGTTCGTGCAGGGATGTAGTAAAGGCGTTAGTGGCAAGTAAGTTATGATGATGAT
>DATAAU010000146.1:0-17050 GCA_036259955.1 Nitrososphaera sp.
ATGAGCACCAAGTTCTGCGGCAATTCTACATGCAAGTCCAAGGTAACGTGCATCCCGCGCCATTTCTTTGCCGACTGCAGTCACTGCAAGGACAGGTATCTCATACTTTTCGCCCTCATCTACTAACCTTGCTAAATTGGCAAGCGTCTGGTGCTCATATTTGCTACCTACAAATATTGATAATGCAAGGCATGATGCATTAAGCCTAATCGCTTCTTCGATTGATGTCGTAATTGTTTCTTTTGAAAGGTCTTCGCCGATGATGCTAGTTGCACCAGAAACACGGAGCACGATTGGAATGTCATATTTGGCGTCTACTGATGTCCTCAGAATGCCCCTTGTGAGCATGAGTGAATCAGCGTACTGCAGAAGTGGCTCTATAGCCCTCCTTGGAACCTCCAGACGCTCCGTCGGTCCAAGAAAGTAACCGTGGTCAACTGCAAGCATGAGGCAACGGCTATCTTTGGGACGAATTATCTTAGCTAGTCTGTTTTGCATTCCCCAGTCCATAGTTGATCAACTCAGGAAGGTGATTTTATTATATATAGTTTCATCAGTCTGTGGTTATAATTACCTTCATTGAATTCTTAGCCTCATGAGCGCATTTTATTGCCTCTGCCGCCTTGCTAATGTGAAACCTATGCGTGATAAGTGAACCTACATTTATGCGGTCTTCCGCTATCAGCTTCAGTGCCTGGTTTGTTTCAATTTCAGATGCTGCATAGCTTGGAATGAGTGAGTGCTCGTTTGAGTAAAGCTTACTCATATCATAGGACATTTCCGACCCTTTAGGCGGGACACCAAAAAGCACTATCTTACCACCCTTTCGAGTAAGATCAAATGACTGGAGGAGTGCTTGCATATTCCCTGTGGCAGTGATGCAAATATCGGCACCCCTTCCTCCTGTTTCTGCCCTGATATCATTTGCAAAGTTCTGATTAGAAATAGAGTTTAGTACATGCACACCATACTTCTTCAAAAAGTCCAAACGAAAATCATTGACATCAACGACAAATATTTTGCCTGCCCCAAATGCCAAAGCCAAGAGCATATGCATTACTCCAGTTGGACCTGCACCAAGGATCACGACATCATCTCCCTTTTGGAAGTTACACTTCTTCCATGCCCTGATGCAGCATGCAAGAGGCTCAACAAGCGATGCTTCCTCAAACGATACGTTGTCAGGTAGTTTTATCATACCCCCTCTTGACATGTTCCACTCTGGCACTAAGAAATGCTCTGCGAGACCGCAGGGACTTATGTTGCTGGTCTGGTAAGCAGGACACATGGTATAGTCTCCATGAAGACAGTAATGACAAGAATAACATGCGACGTGATGATGGATAAAGACACGGTCCCCATTTGCAAAGTCTTTAACAGATTCACCTATTGCTACAACCTCACCTGCAGGCTCATGACCGAGTCTGCCAGAGGACATACCATATTCACCATAGATCTTTTCTAGATCTGACCCGCACAGTCCGCAGGCACGCATTTTGACAAGAACATCCCCTGCGCTAGTTAGGTCTGGTACTTTGACATCCTCGACAGAAACTGTGTTGTGTCTATTCACAAAGACTGCCTTCATCTTCCTATCCTCGATTATCACCAAATATAAAGAATAGAATGTATTAAGGCTCTGTAAACCTATCGGGTCATAGCTGATAATCTTCTAGGTGTAAACTGTCGGGACATGAACTTGATTAGTTCTCGTATATCATGAGTAATGTACTATAAGGTATGGTAGAAAAGAGCAGAGCCACCGTAAAAATCATGGAAAACGTTACAGACCAAGAATTAGATGCATTAATCAAAGGACTCGAGAAGATCCAAGGCTTTGACTTCCCAACAGACACCTTCGTTATACTGGTGAACAGGCGGTAGTTGACCTGTATTTGGAATATGCGGTTTTTGAGGCATACAGGTCGGTAATTACGACAGAACTAATTACTACCGCCTATGGTAGAATGCGCTATCATGCTTTTATCTTTTTAAGTTTATTGCCGTATTGTCAATTACTACGTTGATTGGTTTCCGTTTAGTCCGTTTATCCCGTGACATGGTGTAAAAGTGACCTCCAACCAATACAATTGGTTTCTAACATCGCGATTCCCACATTCGTAGGGCTGTTTGTAATTATGATTCGGGCCGTCGCTTTTTCCTGACATGGATTTAGGCAAGCGTAACGAAAACTGCTATCGGGAGGATACGCAGAATAAGGATGCCCACAGTTACGACATGCAAAACTCTACAAACTCTGGATCTGGTAAAACCTAATTGTCCTCTGCGTCGGAATCGTTCCTCAAAGGATATGGATTGGTCTTGGTCTCGGAATCCGTATCCGTATCTCTATCGGATTCTGTTTCCGTTTCCACATCCTGTGGCGGGCGACTGAATATGTACGAAGAGTCACGTAACCTTGTATGACCCGCCGTACACGGATTTTCCACCTTATGCGGAGCCTTACCACTCAGTTAATTAATCATCCAGTTACGCACTTCTAATTATGATCTCAATAGTTCCTCTAATCTATATAGATCGGCAGTATATACCGTTCGGTAACCGTTATGTCCGTCTCTATAAAATTCCTGCAGAGTCGTTAAAAATGGTGAAGTTGGAGGTAGGCTGGACAATTCTCGCATCAATTGTCACCATGAAGCCACTGGTATGATGACGATTATCGGGGTAGCTCCGTCATGCCAGTGGCGACTTCTTAATTTCAAATAATTCCCATTGTGGTGCAAGAGATGAAAAAGCACTAATGCGAAGAAGTGTACCGTCATCGCAAAAACGATACAATGTTGCAAAGAGCAAGAGGTATGTTTCTGATGAGTGGCAGAGCTGGCTCGCTCGATATGGATTACACAACTGCGCTCAATCTGTTCCTTTGTAAGGGTCTTAAAGAATTCTTCAAGGATTCGCTAGATGATGACGACCTGCGTTACTTGGTCGCAAATGACAAAGCCAAATTGGAAATTACGCTTGACCATCTTGAGGAAATGAAAAAAGACTATCCTCTCTTGCAGAGGATGTGCATCTTGATGATGCATACTAGAGGGTTCATGAACCAAAAACCGATAGTGATGCTAAGCAGGGAATCAGAATGCCGTAAGGAAGTGACTCAATCGCGCTGAAAATGTCAATCTTGAACACCGCCATGTTCTGATTGATAACTGCGTGACACTTACCTGCTCCCTGAAAGTTACCCTATTTAGCACACGACTTTCTTTTAATCTTATTATTCTTTTTCATTTTATGCCCCGATTGTTTATAGTCTCTTTAGAACTCGGAATGTCCCGAAGAGTTGACAGAGCCTGTATTAAGAAACTTTAAATAATAAAAAAATAAATTTCATTTGCGTCTTTCAATGCTACTCCCTTCAGAGATCGAAGCAAAATCGCTCATTCCTGCAGTCAGAGCTATTCTTGCAAAGAAGCTCATTCGGGAATATTCCTTAAAGGAAGAAGATGTTGCCAAGGATCTTGGTATCACACAGGCCGCAGTTAGCAACTACGTGAGGGGGACAAGAGGTGATACAGAGCTTATTTCAAAGCTTGAATCAGTTAGAGAAGTCATGCGTATGATAGACGATATTGCCAAGGATCTCTCTACAAACAAAGCATACACTCCAAGCACGCTTGCCAAGTTCGTGGGCCTTTGCAACTATATGCGATATACGCTCATTATATGCGATGTTCATCACAGTATTGAGCCAAATATTGATGAGCAGGTCTGCGAGCAGTGCAGAGGTACTTTGGTTCGTGAACACTAGCACTAGCAATTTTTCTATCTAAATAATGATTGAACAATTTAATAATGCAGCCGGAGTGGTATATTAGATATATGACGGGAGGCGGAGGAAAACAATGGATCAATGGGGAAACCATTACAGGTATTGCGCTGGTGGTATTGGCGCTTTTATTCATTTGGGCAGCAACTATGAACGCTGTATGGGCTAGGATACTTTTGGCTGATTACCTCATTTTGGCGATTGGCGTAGGCTTCATTGTGCTGGGAATAATAACCATGCGCAGGACAAACCGTACGCAGTCAGAACAGGGGCATACTCATAGCTACTAGTGTGTACATGTAATGTTTAAAACATTGATCAGTTTCATGCAATATCATGCCTGACGACCACGACGATGTCCTAACAACGTTTGCCAATACCGAGAAGACCTTCTTTGAGCTTGCAAGCGAGCAGAGATTAGCAATAGTATTTCATCTCAATAATAAAAGCGCTAAGATATCACAACTTGCCAAGGATCTTGATATTACTATGCAAGAGGTTCATCGCAATGTCAGTCGCCTGCAGGATGCTGGTCTGATTGAGAAAGACCCTGAAGGCGTATTTTCTCTTACCACTTTCGGGAATACTATAATCAAGCAGATCCCGACATTCAATTATCTGTCAAAATACAAAGAATATTTTTCTGAGCATGTCTTGGGCGAGCTCCCCATTAAATTTATTATGAGATTGGGAGCGCTTGATAAATGTGAGTTCGTTAAGGGCATTGTAGCAATCCTGGAGCGTTGGAAGGACATTTATCGGCAGGCTGACCAGTACATCTATGAAATTGTGCCGCAGGTGCCAATAGACCTAATTGAGCCCGCGGTGAATAGGGTAAAGGAGAAAGCTGTAAAATATAGCTATGTATTTCCAAAGAATGTCATAATTCCAAAAGGCAGAAAGGAACTACTGAAAAAACTTGGTCACAATGAACTGTTGAGCAAAGGTGCAATAGAGAGAAGAATGGTAGAAAGCGTTCAAGTCGCCGTCATACTAAATGAAAAACAGGCATCTATACTTTTCCCAACACAAAAGGGGGAAACTGACATGAACATGATGTTCTTCAGCCCCGACCCCATCTTCCACGAGTGGTGTCTTGACTACTTCCGCTATCGCTGGTACGGCTCTGATATCTTTGATGAAAGCAGGCTAAAAGAAATCTAAATTGTGACCTGGCTACTTTAACCACTCTATGGAAATATCCTGATATGTACCGCTTGGCAGTATGCGTCTTATTGATATTGGAAGCGCTTTGTGCTCTATTTCCTCGACGGCAACAGCAATTGAGCTCGTAGCGTGTTCAGGTACCTTGACCAGGGGAGGTGCACCAAGTGATAGCTGAAGTGATCTTGCACCTGTTATCCTAGCTTTCTCAAACCTTGTAAGCCAAGCAGGACCAATCAACACCTTATTGCCCTGAGCATCAATTTCTTTCAGTTCGTATTCATATTCTGCATAGGTAACTACCTCATCTGCCCTGCGTGAAGATTTCTTGGTTGTATCGTCCTGATCTTCTTTCTGCTTTTCATTTATACTAACTTTCGCCTCTGAAGTACTACCCTTCTTGGTCGTTTTTGCGGTCGCAGGTTTTTTAGGTGCAGCATGTCTTTTGGAGGAATGTTTGACTACCAAGAATAATCCAAAGGATAAGGGATATCTAATTAAATGTTTTGCCATAAATATTCAAAACTAACACTGGAGCTATATTATCTAAGTATCAAAGGGGGTGTCTTATATTTATATTTTGGCTGCGGATTTGATGCTGGATTTTGCTTATCTCCAATTCAGTCAAGTTTACTTTTTTTACCTTCATTGGCCAGCTTCTTATCCTCTGTATCATCTAGTTTCTTTTGTTCTGGCCTTACGTTAAGGCTTGCCCTATATATTGGATAGATATCAATAAATACGAAACATTTTCATTACTTGGGCATCATTGCGACAAACGATGCAGCCCGGAAGCGCTGGGTCGGTATCTAGATTGAAAATTGCAATCGAAGTACAGGATAAAGGTTATGCACTAGCTGAGCTTGTGCGTCATCTTGCCCCTCTGACAATTGGAGTCTTACTAAAAAGCTTTCCTCTGCAAGACAGAGTGCACAGGTATGCAGACAAATTTGCTTATATCGAAACTGGGCTTGTGATAGGAGCCGAAAAACATAAAACAGAATTTCGCCGAGGTGATATCGCTTACCTTACTTCAAACAGCTCTTTTTGTATCTTCGTTCAGGATGCGAAAGTTCAGCCGATGAATTCGCTAGGTACAATCACTTCTAATCTTAATGTTATCGAGTCAAGTCGACCTGGAGATATAATGATAGTTAAACAAGCTAGCGTCTGATGAGGTGGTAGACTCTATGTCCGCTGTATCCACCTTCTGCCGTGACTATGCCTTTGGCTTCCAGCGACTTGATGAAAGAGTTAGCTACTGAAATCTTGACGCCGATGTTTCTCGCAATACCTTGAGTTGTTATTGCCTTCATGCCCTGAATCGCCTTCATGCCCTGAGATTCTTCAATTGCCACAGTAAGCTTCTGCTTCTGCTGAGGCTTGGAGCTTGTTTTCTTTTCTGTAGTGGACTTGATCTCACTTTGACCTGGCGCTGTTTGGGTATTTTTGTCTGAACTGCCTGTCGATTTCTTCTTATTGCCTCCCATTATTTTATTACGTGCTTGCTGCCCTTTAATAATGTTAGCAGCAATATACCACACACTTCATGATTTTCTACCTATCCTCTCAATAATATTATTAGTTCCTTCTTCAACTGCTACTCTGTATTTGTTCTGATATTACTATCTATTGTTACTTGACAAACTCTTCTTTAATTCTGCACCAAGACTCATCTACAATTGTCTCTGTCTAATCTCTATTTTGCTTTATTATGACTGGGTTAGTATCTAGAGGCCTTGTATGGTTGAATTGCTCTTTGCAGGATCTTGATAGTCTTTGGAGTGTGTTCATTTTTCTTCACACTCTCTCACTCAGACATATCATAGATTAATATTCATTCAAGGTCTATAGAGTCGAAGGTTTGGATTTCAATTCTTTAGTAGAAACATTTGAGCAGATGGAGCAAACCTCGAGCAGAATAGCCCTTACCGGCCATCTTGTTACGCTTCTCAAAAAGACACCATCTGATATTATTGACAAGGTGACTTATCTAATTCAGGGCAAACTTTACCCCGATTATGAGGGAGTAGAGATGGGAGTCGCAGAAAAAATGGTCCTGAGAGCAATTGCAAGCTCATCTGGTAAAGACGTCTCGGAGATAGGGCGAATATATCAAAAGACAGGCGACCTTGGAGAGGCAACACTAGAAGTCATGAAGTCAAAGAGTCAATCCACGTTGTTCTCAGAGCCTATGACCGTAGAGCGAGTATATTCAACTTTTGACAAAGTTGCGCGTACAACTGGCGTTGGTTCACAGGAGATCAAGCTGCGTCTAATAAGCAGCTTGCTAAATGATGCAATGGCTATCGAGGGCTGCTACATAATCAAGTTCGTGATGGGACAGCTGCGGCTTGGCATTGCTGATTATACAGTGCTTGATGCTCTTGCAATCGCATTCACTGGAAACAAGGCAAACAGGCAGGTGCTTGAGAACGCGTATAACGTCTCAAGCGATCTTGGCACAGTGGCAAGGCTACTTGCAACGAAAGGACTCGCAGCAGTAAGTTCTATCAAGATAACGCTGTTCAAGCCTATCCGACCAATGCTTGCAGAGCGCATCCGGACTGCAGAAGAAGCTCTCGAGCGTATGGGAAGCAGGGCAGCAGTAGAATATAAATTGGATGGCGAGCGCGTGCAAGTACACAAGGGCAAGGACAGGGTAGAATTGTTTTCAAGAAGGCTTGAAAAGATTACTAGTCACTATCCCGATGTTGCCAATGCATTGAAGTTCCTACAATCAGAAGTAATACTGGAGGGTGAAGTAGTGGCCATAAATGTACAGACAGAGGAGTATCTTCCATTTCAGGAATTGATGCATAGGCGACGAAAATATGGCGTAGAGGAGGCAATGGAGAGCTATCCTGTCGTCATGAATTTTTTTGATGTACTCTACTTGGATGGGAAGAGCAGGACAGAGATGACGTATCTGGAAAGGAGAAAGCTGCTAAAGAAAATAATTGATAAGATCCAAAATAACAAGTTAAGCTTGATCAAACAGACTATTGCAGCAGAGCCACATGAGATTGATCGGTTCATGGTGGCTGCAATTGAGAATGGCTGTGAAGGCGTCATGATAAAGCATCTTTCAAGCACATACCGAGCAGGAGCAAGAGAATATGCTTGGGTCAAGCTCAAGCGTGAATACACAAGCGATTTTGCAGATACGCTAGACCTTGTCATTGTTGGAGCACTGCATGGTCGCGGAAGGCGCGCAGGAAAATATGGAGCGTTGCTTTTAGCAGCTTATGATCATAATGCTGACATGTTTCGAAGCGTGACCAAGGTAGGGACTGGATTTACTGACTTGCATATTGAGCAATTTTACAAAGAGCTCGAGAAACACATAGTAAGTCAGCGACACGCAAGAGTCGATACCGGCATGGCCATGGATATTTGGTTTGAGCCCAAAGTCGTCATTGAAGTTATTGCGTCGGAAATCACCTTGAGCCCATCTCATACTGCTGCCAAGAATACAATAAGAGCAGGGTATGGTCTTGCACTACGTTTTCCAAAATTCACAGGAAAGATAAGGGATGATAAAAAACCAGAAGATGCCACGACCACTGACGAGATAGTGACTGCCTACAAGCGGCAGTTGAAGGTGGTTGGCAACTCAGGCGTAAAAGAGGATCTGGAAGATGGGTATAAAGAAGTTTAACACGCTGCACGCTCGTAGAACTGAGAATATTACCGAAGAGGCGATAACGTTGTTGTCTGGAAAGATGTACTCGGTGTGTTTATACTAATCTAGGATTACTCTTATGAACGATATAATGAGTCGCCACCCATCCTTCTCATCCTGTCCATCTCTCGTTCGACTGCGCCCGCCATTTGGTCCAACTCCTCTAGGCCTTTGAACCTCTGATATGTCAGCTTTTCAAGCGATACCAGCAGGCTCTTTGCTGATCGGTATTGCAACATTTGGGGGTCATTGATCTCTGCAAATAAACCAATGCCCTGAATGTTATTCCTCTTAGCATGACCCAGAATCAGGCCATTGAAACCTGTTATCAGAGATGAGCCTGGAGTGGTGTTGTGACCTATTTTCACTATTTGGTCTGTTAGCTCCTGCGAGGTTGTTGTGACAAGTGTCCTTGGATCCTTGCCATAGTTTCGGTCTGTGTGGAATGCGCCTAGGGTATAGATTAATTGCACAGAGTGCAACTTGGCAATATTGATAACATCTTGACACAATTCATAAAGCTCATGGTTGGTCTGAGGCTGACCAATGCCACCTCCAAAAACGATGATGCTATTGTTATAGCGATATTCCCACCTTTCCTGATGATAGTCAATATGGCCTCCTTTATCAACAACATAATTAGGATAAGGAGTTAAGACATACCTAAACAATCTGCTATCGAGGCTCTTATTAATAAAATCGATAGCGATACTACCGACGTTTCCCATGTCCTGCATGGCCGCAATCATTATTGGCTTGCTTACATCGGGCTCCTCAATGTTTACAAATTCCATCGCATTTTCTCTTGACAGTAGACAATAAAAAAGTTAGTAGTTTGATTTCTGCAACAATTAAAGCCGGGTTCAGCCTTCTTGGTTTACCTTGGCAGAGAGCCCTTCTGTGTCAGACGCTTATAAGATTGCGATTCAAGGATGGAAGGCTCGCAAAGATCAACTGCTTAGACAGCGAGAATCTGTAACGAGGATAAACTACAGTGCAGAAAAAGTGAATGTCTTATCACTTTTGAAGCGGAAGAACAATTGAAAATAAAAATACCATAGGGGTGCATCATTATTGCAGCGTGGACAGTAAGGTTCTCGAGGTAATATCTCGGCTTAATAAACGAGCAAATCAGGAAAGAAACGGCAGAGTAAAAATTGCACCTGAACAAGAAATGCTTGCTATAACAGCTGATACTGGAATGTTCTTCTCAATACTTCTCAAGGCAATCAAGGCAAGACGTATATTAGAAGTAGGCACATCTGCTGGTTTTTCCACACTGTGGTTAGCCGACGCAATAGGTAAGAAACACAATACGAAGGTGATTACGATAGAAATGAACCCGCAAAAGATAGAGTGGGCATTGAAAAATTTCAAAGAAGCGGGTGTTGATAAGATGATAGAGATAAAACAAGGACTTGCACTTGACCTGCTGCACAATCTAAAAGACAACTTTGATTTTGTCTTCCTTGACGCAGATAAAGAGAATATAGTAAGATATTTTGACCTTGTACTACCGTTGGTAAGAATCGGAGGGATTATTGCAGCAGATAATATGCTTTATCCTTACCATTTTAGACCCGCTATGAGAAAATATGCTAGCCATGTGCATAGGAAGCCCAATATCCAGTCAGTCACCGTGCCAATCGGAATGGGAGAAGAGATTACGATCAAACTGCATAAGTAATTGTAAATTCCTCCTCTTTCTCCTGAATTTGTCTTCCATAGAATCTAAACCCCTTCTGCAGCCTTTATTCTAATAAAGGCAAAAGTTGTGCTGATATCCATTCATTCCTACCTCTTCATCCTAATAGAAAATGTGCCACATCACTAGGCATGCCAAAAAAGGTCGTCATCTTTCTTTTTGAATATCTACTAGCCAATATCTGCTGAGATAATATTGATGAATATATATGCCTGAGGACTATGTATGGAAGAGAAACATTCCCTAAACCTTCACAATCTCCGGTATGCCAAGTCAATCTAACGAGTAGGATGATTGAATTAAACGGCTGATAAATACTAAAGTGATGCAATACATTCTGACATTATTCTGGCAGCAAGCATTGCAGTAGTATTATTTATGTCATAATCTGGAGCAAGTTCCACTATGTCAATAGCTACTACATTTCCGGTGCTAATTGTTTTGTTGAGTAGATAGATGAGATCTATTGATGATAAACCCCCAGGCGAAGGTACCGATACGCCTGGAGCAAATGCAGGATCTAGGCAGTCAAGATCCACTGAGACGTACACGTTGGATCCTCTTGTTCGCGCTCTTATCATTTGGGCCACTCTTTTTACTCCTATCTCAGCAATCTCTAGAGGGTTTAAGATCCTCAGGCCTACCTTTTTTGCATTTTCAAGCTCCTCTGGCTCAGCAGCTCTTGTACCTATCAACATACTTTTTCTAAAGTTGAGCCATTGTGTGGTATCAGTAAGCACAGAACCATAATAATTCGTAGTGGAAGAAACAAAGTCAGGATGTGCATCAAAGTACAAAAGTGATAATTTTTTTCCAATCGCACTAGAGACTGCCTGTATAGCTTCGGTACTTAGAGAATGATCTCCTCCAATCATAATTGGCAGCTTACCTGTTAAAGTAATGTCAGTCACCAATTCGCGCAGCCTATGCTTGTCTGGTATGTTGCCGGCATCAAATATACACTTTCGATTAAGAGTCCCCCCCATTGGACAAGTAGGAATAAGCTTTCCTCCACGTTCAAAAAATTCATAGTCGTTTGATGCTATTCTCAATACATCAGGTGCTCTGCTTGTTCCCTTACGCTTAGCGTGAGAATTGGATTCATCGGGAACGCCTATCACGACAATCTCTACGTCTTTCATGGTGTCAGCGTTTGAGCGGTGAAGCCTAATCATTATAACAGTCATCTCTAGCCTGGTTTTTAACCCTAGCCTATTCGTAAAGACCAATAAGATTTTATTGAAAAGGAATGCTGCCTACTCTTACAACATGTCTACCATGAAGTATATTCAGCTTGAACCGCAAGGTGACATTGCAATTCTGAGAATAAATAGACCGGAAGCACTCAACGCTATGAATCTGGATGTTATATCAGAGCTTTCAAAAATGATTGATATTGTTGCAGCTGATGAGAGCATTAAAGCACTGGTCATTACTGGTGCCGGCGAGCGCTCATTCTGTGCCGGCGCAGACATTTCTTACATGGTCAATATTGATCCAATGCAGGCAGAAAAGTATGCTACGTCTGCTCAAGATGTAATAAACAAAATAGACCGGCTAGAAAAGCCAGTGATTGCTGCAGTAAACGGCTTTGCCCTTGGGGGCGGGTGCGAGCTTGCAATGGCCTGTGACATCCGGATCGCTTCAAGCAATGCCAAGATAGGGCAACCAGAAGTGACTATAGGCATACCCCCAGGATGGGGTGGAACACAACGGCTGATGCGGCTTGTAGGTCCGGCAAAGGCGAAGGAGCTAATATTTACTGGCAAAATGATAACTGCAGAAGAGGCCTATGCAATAGGGCTTGTTAACAAAGTAATCAACCTAGGATCTGATGATAAAATTCCCCCCGAATCACCTAAAGGTGATGCAGCGAAGGAAAAGGAAAGGTCTAGTGAAATCTCCCAGACACTAAATAAGAAGTTGATGGACGAATCCATTGCGCTTGCAAAGGAAATAGCAAAGAACAGTTTCAATGCAGTCAAGGTCAGCAAGAAATTGATAAACAGGGGAATGGACACGGATCTCGAGACAGGACTTAGGCTTGAGATCTATGGTTGGGCGCTCTGCTTTGCTCACGAAGACAGACAAAAGATGATGTCCGCTTTCCTCAACAAGAGCAAAAAGTAGTACCATCTGCTATTCCAAAAGTCGGGCACCTTCACTAGCCCGACAAACAAATGACCTGCTCTTTACTCCTGTCTTTTCGAACCCCTTAGCCATAGCGACAGCTACTACTTCTGCTTTTTTATCCGTTTTCAGAAATCCTATCATAGAAGGCCCCGCACCGCTTATTGTGACTGCAAGGGCGCCTGCAGAAATAGCGTTCTGTTTTACGTTATCATAGCCTGGTATCAAATGCTTTCTTGCTGGCTCGATGATCACATCATCTATTCCTCTTGTTATAGTTTCTACATCCTTTGTCGCAAACCCTGCAGCTATTGTGGATGCTCCAGAAATATTGTGAACAACATCTTTGAGTGGTACCATCTTCGGAAGAACGCTTCTTGCTACCTCTGTTTTTTTCTTTGGCACCTCTAGCGATGGAATTGCAATAACAAGGACAAGGTCTTTGGGAGGCTCTAACCTAATAAATCGCAGCCTTTCTCTTGTAATGCTGCATATCACAAAGCCGCCCAGCAAAGAAGCAGAGACGTTATCATAGTGCTTTATGCCCGCACTAGCGAACTCGCCTTCTGCAGCATATTCTACGAGCTTGTTTTTGTCAATGTCTAACTCATAAAGCGCGTTAAACGCTATGGCAGCAGCCGCTGCCGAAGCAGCGCTGCTCCCAATACCATAGCCTGGCGGCACGCCTTTCGTGATCTCGATGTCTGCGTTATCACTGATCTCAAAATCCAGCATCATCTTTTTTACTACCAAGCCTGCAGAATTTGATTCAGCCACTGATGGAATTGATAGTTCACTGTTCTTGATACTTATTCTCCCACCGCCAGGAGATGTCCTGCTTATCCTAACTCTGTCCTCAAGCGCATCAAGTGCAAGCCCAAATACGTCATAGCCTGGCCCTAGGTTTGCAGTTGAGCACGGAGCGGCAGCGGTACACGATTCCCCAGTCACCTAAATGTCCTCCCCTTGATTAAGGGTTCGAGCAAGTGCAGCAGCTAAGTTGACCATTCCGCTCATTGTGATGCTAGAAACAGCTATTAGACTCTGGGAGAAACCTCCTTTGCTTATGCTTCGCGCCAATTCCTTAGTTAAGAGAGAATACTCGGCATCTTTTTCGCTGTTAAGAGTATGTTCAAGTGCCATACTTGAGCCTGCCCACTCCATAATATTTTTTAGATTTTCTATCACAAGATCGCGTTTTGTAAGCACATTTATCTGAGCCATTTTCAATCGAAGTTTGACAGATAATGCAAGGAGTGATATGGATACAAAGTTAATTGGGGATGACACTAACATTCCATCAAAGGCAAATATTGTAGCCTTCTCGTCAGCATGAAAATTTATAGCGAAATATGGACCGCTTGCTCGGAATGCAAAGAGCTCTACTTGGCCTGGAGTGTCCACTATCAGGTAGTCAGGGTTCATCTCATCTACCTCCTTCTGGATCTCATCCAATTTTGTTGCGATCATGTCACTTGCCATTATAAGCGAACCATTGGGGCCAAGTCCGTAGCTCTCCATCAATGTGGCAATGTCAATGTAATTGCGTACATCCACGTCTGGTTCATAAGGCAGGCTAATTGCACCTGGGTCAAGATTTAGAGCTATAGGATAGGTGCTATTGTCTTTGTACCATTGAAGTAGCCTAGAGGTAAGGAGTGATTTTCCAGACCCCGCTGTTCCCGCAATAAATATCGCCTTCATTGCCATCAAGAAAACATGGTGCTGGATATATCTACCTTTTATGAAATAAGAATGGGTGTAGATGATAGCTCTGGTGGCGTGTAGGATTGCATTCCATTTATACACACAATAACTTTTTCTATTCTTTGAATTTTTCTATGATTAATCTCAAACTACAGTTCAACAAATCATTGTCCATACATTTCATAATCGTTTCGAGCTAGTGGGAACATTTACTGCTTATTCCTATCTTTGTATCTATCATTCAATTACTCTATTATCTGATTAAAGAGAGAATGTTAGCTGCTGTCGCTGCCAGTGAGTGCGTTAGAACTCAAATCGTCATTTCATGTATAGTGATATAGATTCCTAGTTGACAGAAACATTATTAAAAATTGTGGGGCTATTGCTCCTGATTGTTGTATTTTGGACTTTTCTTCTCCTTCTTATGCTCCAGATACTGTCAAAAGTAGGATTATTTGCAAAAATATCACAACCAAGATACCTTTTCTAATTTTTCTTAATAAGAAAGTTTGCATTTGAAATTACTAATAAAATTATTATATTCACAACGACATTTGACTATTACTCAATAAGAGGAGGGTGTGTGTTATCATTGTGCAAAGGGTCGATGGTGGACAGGGTATCCAAAACAGTGGCCAATGGCTCTAGAATTGCGGAATGACACCCATCATCCCCTTTGCTGTTGTCCTTGATGTTGCACTATGACTATATCAAAAGATTGCTGTTATTCTCTATAACTACGAGATGGCATTCTTGCCTAACACTGCCGAATGTCTCTATACCTTAACTACTGTTGCACATTTGTAGGGATTCTCCGCGATCACCTATTGGAGGAAAATTTGACAACGCAACATTAGCACCACCAGAAGATGGAGGAGGATCAACACAACACCTAGAGGAGGAGTCATAGCAGCATAAGCACAATAGCGGTAGAATACTCTAGCTCTGCTTCTGAGACACGAACCCTCTTTTCTCTTTTTTTGTTATTTCTAGACAGATGTCTCTCGTAATATGATTACCGTTATTGATCTCTTTAGAAGAACAAAACGTCTTACAACCTTTAGCGCCCAATCCTGCGCCTTTAGCCAAATTAAAATGAAGGGATGCAGTTGGGCATGGCAAGTTTGCTAAGTAACACCGAATACATAACTATAACAAAAGGTGTTTGATGACTGTATGCTACATATATCATCCTAATGTTAGGCATACATGATATCTCTCAATTTGTGCACTTTATAGACCTTCAAACTCCCCTTCTATTGAAAAATTATGCATGAAGAGTCTAAGTATTATACATTCCTTATTATAGTAGTGCCTTATATCAGAGATCGAGTTAAAGTAGTTGAACTGGCGACTTGTTGCCATAGCTGCAAGCGTGGTACCATTCATTATCCTGATCTTTACTGCCAACCTTTCACCTCAGGATGTTCTTGCTGTAGGGCTTGTGCCTTTTCTCGCCTCAGCAGCTGCGGCGATCATCAAAATGCTATTGCAGGCACTGCGATTCAAGTATTTTATCCGGCATTTTCTTGGTTATGACGTTGCATCTACCGGCAAGACTGTAGCTGCTAGGCTAGCTGGTGAATTCGTTACCCAGACAACCCCGTCTTATGTGGGTGGAGAAATAGTCAGGATGGCATGGCTTACAAGAAATGGTGTTACGCCCGGCAAGGCCGCATGGGTAACGAGCATGGAAATAATTGCGGATGTATTTGTAGGGGCAGTGCTGGCCTTTATAGCTGGTGCCTTGGCGATTTACCGAGGCGGAAGCGTAATTGGATTAGCTGTGATTCTGATAACCATCCCCACCTTAGCTGTTTGGTTAGGGCTTATCCTCCTTTCTGCTAAGCGTACACTTCGCCTTCCATCATTCTCTCAGAAGATAGTGGAAAAGTTCCTGTCAAAAAAAAGGTCAGAGAACCTCATAAATTCAACAAATACAGCTATTGCAGACCTGTGTAATATGAGCCGAGAAATATTTAACTCCAAAAAATCGATCCGTACATTTGCCGTTGGGATAGCAATAACTGTCCTTGCGTTCGTCTTTCAAGGTATTTCATTTATGGTGCTTGCTAATGCAGTTGAACCCCGAATCGGCTTATTTGACTCGTTGATGGCAACGTCAGCATCAACGGCTGTAGCAAACCTGCCTATCACGATAGGGGGTTCCGGGCTTGCCGAACTTGGCATTTGGGCCTATCTTGCAAATCTCAGTGGCATACCAAACCTTGACGACGTCGTCAACGACTCCCAATTGAATGTAATAATTGCATGGAGGATAGCTACTTATCACGTGCCGCTTGTCCTTGCGTGGATCGCTCTCATGAAGATTACTGTATACAGGGTTTCGGCTCCAAACATCCGGCAACCAATCACAGGACATGAAGACAAAAAGCCGGACAATGATAAAACCGGCACTATACGATGAGGGTTTAGGCATAATGAAGCAATGCATGAGGTTCCTTTCTTGCGGCATTACAATTATCGCAAAATTCCCTACAGTATTGTTATGCAAATTGCATTAGATTTAACAGAAAAGCTTAGTATAGTCAGATCCTTTCTCCTGTCAAAAGTATCACAGAAATTCTTTCTTTGATGTCTCTATTAAATTTGTATATAGTGGATTTCAAGTAGTTATCGAAAATACACTAACCCGCAAGTTCTCTCTTGACTTTGAATTCATTATATTTTGTTTTTACATCTTCTCTTAGAGAGAGACTCAAGAAATGATGACTGTTGAAAAATTAACTACTATAATTCTACGTTGTAATTAAGAAGGATCTAACATCTAACATTGAATGCTTAGAGGAAGTGAGATATAACATTAGAATGACCCAACGTTTAATGCAAGAGGAAACTAACGCTTTTC
>DATAAU010000147.1:0-1564 GCA_036259955.1 Nitrososphaera sp.
CTTGCTCCAGTGGTAAAACAAAAGTGAATGTGGCACCTTTCCCATCTTTGTTGTTTTCTCCCTTTATTATACCTCCATGTGACTCGATGATATATTTTGATATATACAATCCAAGACCAGTCCCTCTATCGGACCTAGTCATGAACTTTGTGAACAATTTTGGTAGAACATCTGGATTTAGACCACACCCAGCATCTTTAACTTTGACAACAACTTCATTATCAAGCCTTTCAGCAGATATGAACACTTCTCCGTCTTTGTCGCTGAACTTAACCGCATTTGCTAACAAATTGGAAAGAACTTGGTGTATCCTACTTTTATCAGCAAAAACCATTATCCCATCTGTTGGAGTATAAATGAATTTTGTTGAAGATACCAAGCCTAATTTGTCATTGTAGCGCTTAGCGTCCTCAATTGCAGTCATTATAGATTCGTTAAGATCGAATAGCTCCTTCTTTAATATCAAATTCCGGTGACTTTCAATTCTTGTTACGTCCAGAATTTGCTCGGTGAGTGTCTGAAGTCGTCTTGCATTTCTTAATATCGATTCAATATAGGCTCTTTCTGGTTCCTTGTGGATTAGCTCCTGTAGGACTTGAGCGAATCCAAGTATTGGTTGAATCGGTGTTCTAAGTTCATGAGCTGCTATGTTAATAAATTCCTTCTGAGCATTTTCATGTGTCTTCAGTTTTTCATATAGATCCATTTGGATCCATAATGCATCAAAAAATGATTTGAAGAGGTTGACACCTTTTTTACTATTTGAATATATCATCATACCAATTGCTTCATAAACTTCTTCTGCATTTACATCTTTATCCTCAATAGCACAATACTTTATACCATCTGCTATGAATATCCCAGACTCTGTTTCTTGACCGTTGAGAATCTTGATATTGCAACTACTATCGGATAGTTGTTTAACAATTTTCGAATTTTCATCTGATAGTGGGCAAATAATCTTTACTTGGGTACCATTTTTTGCTGCATCAATAAGGTACTTCCAAAGTCCAAGCTTATATGCCCTTATCATAGTCTTGCTGTGGGGCATAAGTATCAATGCTTCATTCTTTACAGACCTCGCGAATTCCATTATAATCCGAGCAGCTTTGCTGCCATCTGTAATAACCTCTACAAATTCTGGTTCTATGCCTTCTTTGATTTCTTTAATTTTTTGCTCAGCAGGAACAGCTTTATCCCATAATGTCTCAAACAGATACTGATGTTGTCGAACTATTTGTTCTGCATTGCTATAAATCACATGGGTTATGGGCTTTTCTTTTTCAATTGTGGCTATCGCCATATACTCGTCATCACTAACCCCGAAGTTACCTCGAATATTATCAAGATGGCGTAGCTCGACTATTTGTGCCAGTTCTTCACAATAAGAGAGATTGTCTTTGTTAATTTCTGTAATATACCTCAATTTCACGCCTTTTTTTTTCGCTTTGATTTTTGCTTCCTTAAGCAAATTATGCTTAATGCCCAACACCGGTGCTTCTACATCAAGACACATGTCAATTCTGGTTTTTGCCCGAAGCATCCCTTGCACTATGGCATCAGT
>DATAAU010000148.1:0-2995 GCA_036259955.1 Nitrososphaera sp.
CAGATTGCCAATATGGCTATTGATGAAGATGTCGATGTAGTGGCAATGAGTTTGCTAAACGGTGCTCACTTGACCTTGTTTCCGAAGGTGGCAAGGCTTCTTAAAGAAAAAGGAGGAGGAGATATTTTGGTAGTTGGAGGCGGAATAATACCTGAAAGCGACAGAAAGGAGCTGGAACAACAGGGTGTTACTGGCAATTTTGGGCCAGGTACCCCCCTTCCAGTTATTATTAATCATATCAGAGAAAATATCAAGGAAGGATATAGAGAATAGAGAGCAGATTCATGCCTTTACGTCATTCTCGCCACCTTGCTCAGTCCTTATCTTCTTTTTTCTTCTATACGTTTAACTTGAAAAAATAAAAAGATGGATCTGATCATATTAAACTTCAGATGCATCTGGCCACATCATTCTTCGCATCTCTTTGCCCACCTTTTCTATTTGATGATTTTCTATATCCTTCATATAGCGAGCAAAGGAGTTCTTACCATCTTTCTTGTACTTGCTGATCCACTCCTCAGCAAACTCGCCTGACTGAATCTGCTTGAGGACGTCTTCCATTTTCTTTTTGGCTTCTTTATCCATGACATATGGCCCCCGAGTAAGACCTCCGTACCTTGCCGTTTCACTCACCCGGTTGTACATTCCTGCAATACCATACTTTTGCACCAAATCAACTATCAGCTTCAATTCATGAAGACATTCAAAATATGCAACTTCTGGCTGATAGCCAGCCTCGACAAGAGTCTCGAAGGCGTTCATCATCATTGTATGGGCTCCACCACATAGGTCAACCTGTTCGCCAAACCAATCAGTCTCTACCTCTTCTTTAAACGTAGTTTGTAGAACCCCTGGCCGCGTGCTACCTATTGCCTTTGCCATAGCAAGGACTCTATCCCATGCTTTGTCAGTATGATCTTGATAAACCGCAACAAGAGATGGAGTGCCAAATCCCTCTTGGTAGAGCTCACGAACTCGCTGTCCTGGACCCTTGGGGGCGACCATTATTACGTCAACATTTTTGGGCGGTACTATCCATTTCCAGTGTATTGCCGCTCCATGAGAAAAACTAAGAGCCTTTCCCTCGGTAATGTGCTTTGCAATTTCTTTTGTATAAGTGTCGGCCTGTTCCATGTCAGGTATGAGGATATGAATAATGTCAGCTGATTGTGCAGCTTCTGCAACTTCCATGACCTTGTGAGATTCCTCTTCAGCCTGCTTCCATGTCTTGCCTCCCTTCCTAAGACCAACTATTACATTGAGTCCTGAATCTCTCATGTTAGATGCCTGAGCGCGCCCCTGGATGCCATAACCAATAACTGCGATTGTCTGATTCTTTAATGGAGCTAGCGTTACATCATCTTCTAGCCATTTCTTGGCGGGCATGACACTTGTCGCTGGTATGTATTATATTATTCTACTGATGCGGTTCTTTAACACGCTCAGAGAAAGATCAAGCAAATCTTGCTGAAGTAATTGTTAGCTATTCGAACATCATCTAATGCCAGATTCGCCATTCATGTATTTCCGCATTCCTTGTCCTCAGCCGACTTAATATCTTAGCATTTCTCATAAATAGCATATTATGAAAAGTGATGTGTTCATTCAAGATCTTAGATAGCACCCGAATTTCTGAACTAGTGTTACCATCGTAACAGTTACCTTTGGAGTACTCTTCCCAAGGTGCGAGGCAAATAAAGAATAAGAACTATCATAGCAATATTGCTGACTTAAAAATAGAAATATTTTACTCAAGCCAACATAAAATCAAGATATTGACAGGCTACGTGAATTTTCTTTTCCTCTACCAATAGGCGCTCTCAGACTCGCGTTGGATAGCCTCTTTGCCCGCCAACTCTGATACTGCGGTGATATACTCTTCGACTCCACGTAGTCCTTTGAATACTCCTTCAGGGGCAAATACAGATGGCGCCTTAGTTGTGGGCAAGTCACCGCAGCAGCTCTCTGCAAACTTTCTGATATCATACTCTACAAATTCTATACCCTTTTCCCTTAGAAGATCCATCGCCTTAAGAGAGTCTGAATGCTCGTCAACGATAAGTACGGGCTTGCGTCGTTTTATTTTATGTTGCCCCCCGCTTTGACTAGATATTTTGTCACATAAAATTCTCAAACCTCGGGAATATATTGTAATATAGTCTAAGTTTCCTACTGCTTTTGGCATTGCGTGGTTGTGAAACCTGATTATTCAATATCATAACGTGCAGAATGTCTTTATCCCAGTCATCATACAAAACCTCTCTGCAAACATGGGACCAAACTGTTTGGATATCTTGTCCAATTTTAACATACAACATAGTATCTTTTCTGTATTTCATGTCTCTTCCCTTGCACATTGAAACTGTCATAGAATAACCTTACCTAGGAGTGTGGGCCGCAATTGCGGCCTCTAAGGCTAAATGTGAGTAAAATATTTTTTAAAGCGTTGTTCATTAATCTGACATCCACAATGTCCGCTGCATGTGTAAAGGCCTACTTCAAAAAATATCCTTGACTGCTTTTATAATTGAATACTAGTGCGAAATCCTTTTATGTCATAAATTGAGGTACGTTGTATGTCAAATCCACAAAGTCCAAAAGGCATTGTACCAAATGTTGTCGCATTAGAGGTTTTAAGAAAAAATGGCATCGATATAGACAAGCTAATAAAATTGCTTACGGCAGGCGTGGGAGCAGAATTTACGACGTATTATTACTATACAATCTTAAGAATGCACTGTACGGGTCTTGAAGGGGAGGGCATAAAAGAAATAGTCGAAGACGCTAGAATAGAGGATAGAAACCATTTTGAGGCCATGGTTCCTCGCCTATATGAGCTTGGAGGTTCTCTTCCGAGGGATATTAGAAAATTTGCAGATCAGGCAGGATGCCCTGATGCATATCTACCCGACAACTGGGAAGACATTAATTCGATACTAAAAGTGCTTCTTGAAGCAGAGCAGTGTGCAATCCGATCCTGGGGCGAAGTCTGTGA
>DATAAU010000149.1:0-4437 GCA_036259955.1 Nitrososphaera sp.
GGCGAAATTATTTGCAGGAATTGTGGTCTTGTGCTATCAGACCGAGGTCAGGAAAGCCGTCCCGAATGGCGTGCTTTTACGTCTGAAGAGGTAAATGATAGGAGCAGGACAGGAATTCCGCGCTCATTAGCCCGTCACGACATGGGTCTGTCTACTGTAATAGGTAGAACGGACAAAGATGCTAGCGGCCACATGCTAGATGGCGCCATGCGCTCAACCATGGGTAGGCTCAGAGCTTGGGATTTTCGTACGCAAGCTCATTCGCCAACCGACAGAAACCTACGCCAAGCTTTCTCCGAGCTTGACAGACTCAAAGACAAGCTGGGAGTATCTGATGCAGTAATCGAAAAGACTGCATATATTTACAGAAAGGCTCAAGAAAAGGGCCTCGTCAGAGGGAGAACTATATCTGCAATGGTAGGAGCAGCGCTTTACATTGCATGCAGAGAGACTGGCGCTTCTAGAACACTAAAGGACATCGCACAAACTGGTAACATTAAACGTAAAGATCTAGCAAGAATATATCGGCTCGTAGTAATGGAGCTTGACCTTAAAATCCCATTGGTAGATCCAATGAAGTGTATAGTCAAGGTGGCAAACAAAGCTAACCTAAGTGAACGGACGAAACGAATCGCAATTGGAATAATGAAGAATGTAACTAAAAGTGGAATATCTGCTGGCAAGGATCCAATGGGACTTGCTGCATCTGTGCTGTATCTTGCCTGCCTAAACACGGGCGAGACCAAAACTCAGACAGATATTGCTGAAGCCGCAGGCGTTACAGAAGTGACCGTCAGAAACAGATACAAGAATCTAAAGAGTCATCTGGACTTAAATTAGATTCACACCTACTTTTTTATTATTATCAACATTGTTATCTTCATCGTCGTCATTGTTGGTGTTGACGCTGCTGTTGTCAAAGCTTATTGTTTTACCTTGTACTAACTTTAGTAGTTAGTGGAAACGTAAATGCCTAAATAATAACTTCTTCTCTAATTTGTTGGCAGTGACAGGCCGGTCCGAAAAGATAACAACTAGTGCAGATGTGGAAGGAATTAAAAAAAGCGCTTTGCTATGGTCACTTGTTGCCATCGTCTCTGTCTTTGCTTTTGAATTTGTTGCTGGCATTTTCACAAATAGTCTTGCGCTCATAACGGATAGTACTCATGCTCTTCTTGATGCTGTAGTCACTGCGATATTAATAATCGCTATTCGACTTGCACTCAAACCAAAGGATATCGATCACACTTATGGACACGGCAAAATCGAAACCGTCGGAGGATTCATTGGAGGCATCGCACTTTTCGTAGTTGCGGTATTTTTCATCCACGAGGCCGTCATGAGGCTCCTATACTCCTCCTCCTCCTCTATGGAGTCAGCTTCCGTAGTTGTTGTTCCCGGAACAATTGCCTTTGCGGCTCTGATATATACTCTAGCTGTAGACGGATTTAGAATTGGCATTCTTGGCAGGGCAATGAAAAAGACCTCCGCGCATATTGCTGGCTCGACTATTACTACTACTTTGAAAGCTGACTTTTTGCATGCATTTGCAGATCTAGCTTCAACCACTGTAGCATTTGTAGGGTTATGGCTTGTTACCACTGGCTTTCAGTATGGCGACTCTATTGCTGCAATTATACTAGCCTCGCTCCTTTCCTATCTTAGCGTAAGGTTTGCATATCAAAACGCAATGGAGCTGACTGACGTAATATCTCCACGCCTAGTTGGAAGTGTACAGCAGGCAGCGAACGAAACTGAAGGCGTATTGCATTCAGATGATATCAAGATGCGTAGAGTTGGAAGCGAGATCTTTGTAGAAGCCACAATTGCGCTTCCGGCACAAATAAGTTTTGAAAGCGCACATGACATAAGCGCTAAAGTTGAAGGCAATATTGCCAAGAGTCTTTCGGGAGCAGGGATGCGTGTCAAGCCAAGGAACATTACTGTCCACTTTGAACCTGTGCTTGGCACTACTATGCCAGTTGAGTTATTAATCGAAAGTGCAGCATCCCAAGTCAGCGGTGTAAGGGGAGTTCACAATGTCATTATTTCAAAGATATCCAACAGCAACTCGATTGATGTGTCGCTACACATCCAGGTCAATAGATCAGCAACGCTGGTCAAGGCTCACTCAATAGCGAATGCAGTTGAAGAATCTATAAAGAGGCAGCTGGCATCTGTTGGTAATATTACTGTGCATCTTGAGCCCGTGATATCTGATGTTGTCGGAATGGAACGGATTGCAGAGGGTACTATGCACGACTCCATAAGAAACATCTTAATTGGTGGTGCAAGCGCTGTTAAGAAAATAGACCGTATTGGGATATACAGGACAGCAGAAAATACCTTTAAAATTGATATCAGCTGCTCCTTTAGCAGCGAGATGACTATAGAACAGATTCATGATCGTGTCTCAGAGGTTGAGAAAGAAATAAGGACAAACTATCCTGGGTCAATTGTAACAATACATGCGGAGCCCAGTTATTGAGTGCTTTAGGGTATATCTACTGCTGATCTTGCTCCCCTCCTGCAGATCTGCTCTGAAATCATCTTTATCTGAGCAGACACAACCGTGAAAATTGGTTATTATCCTGGTTTGGATAATATACTTCTCCCGTGCTCACAAGAAAAATTGCGAAACTTTATTGATAGATGTAAACATAAAATAGCTTTGTAGCACCCTTTTGCCGTCCGAAATCACAGTCACGCCCAAGCTCATAAGGCAACTGATGCCTCCACGCTCATCTTCTTCAAGAAAGGGAGATAACGGTACTGTCCTCGTTGCAGGCGGAAGTAGGTTCTACCATGGAGCGCCAGTACTCGCAACTATGGCCGCATTACGTTCTGGTGCTGACTTGGTATACACTGCTGTTCCTCGTTCTATAATCACGGAAGTCCGGTCGTTTTCTCCTGCAATAATTGCCCTTCCTTTGCCTGATGACAAACTCACTATAGGCTCAGCAAATCGTCTCGTCGCCATGCTTCCAAAGAACGCTGACTCTGCTTGTGTCGGTATGGGGATGAGTTTAGATCCTGAAGGTCTTGCTACGCTTGTCAGAAAACTGAGGCAAGCTGGCACTAAAATTGTACTTGATGCATCAGCTCTCATACCTCAGATTGTAGAAGAGATCTCAGATACCGGCATAATCGTCACTCCTCACATAGGAGAGTACAAAAGACTATTTGGTTACGAACCGGGATCAACCAAGAAAGAAATGATATCAAACGTGCACAGCGTGGCAAAAGAGCATGGAATAACAATAGTACTGAAAGGATCAGTCAATATTATTTCTGATGGTGAACAGATCGCAGCTATAAAAAGATCGACGCCAGCAATGACTGTGGGAGGCACGGGTGATGTGTTATCTGGATTGGCTGCAGGACTGCTAACCAAGATGAAGGCATTTGACGCAGCGCTTGTAGCGATATATCTTAACGGTAATGCCGGCGCTCTTGCGTTCAAGCAAGTAGGACTGCACATAATCGCAACAGATCTAATTGACAACCTGCCTGCGGCAATGAAGAAGTTCGATAAGATTGGTGAGATGCGTAAGTAGAGAGAGATAGAGAGAACGTATGTGTTTTTCCCATAACTATCTGTGGTATATCCTCACCCTGTCTTGTTATTAGGCTCCAAAAATTAGCAAGTTGGCAAACCGACGACGACAATAATACTTGTTCATGCAACACGATCAAATTTCCAACTTCAATTACCTTGCTAATGAAATGTAACTTTTTTAATAGAGCTTTTGCTCTTTCAACTCTGGTATGACTGATAATAATTACACGACTAAAGAAGAAGAACGCAATATTACATTCGACGAGTTCTCCAAGGTGCAGCTCAAGATAGGTAAAGTTATTCAGTCTGAAAGTGTACCTGGTATGAAGAAGGTCTTCAAAGCAACAATAGATCTTGGCAATGAACAGAGGGAACTTGCAGTTGGAGGTGCTCTACATTACAAGCCCGAAGAATTTGTTGGCCGATCAGTCGTTGTTTGTACTAATCTAGAGCCAAAAAAGATAGGCAATATATTATCTAGAGGAATGCTCTTGGCAGCGGACGGACCTGATGGAAGACCCGTATTTCTGACGATAACTGAAGACATTCCCCCTGGTGCACCAATTCACTAAATTTTATCAACATGGAACGTTTTTGTTTGCCCTTGTAAACTGATTGTTCGCTTTGTGTTGCCTTCCGATGCGTTAGATTAAGGACTCTCCAATCCATTTATCCTTGTCAAAAATGCGTAAATGGCAGTATAGTCTTGTTCTGAAAAACCCACATTTTTTGCCGCCCGGAACATCTGTTCTGCAAGAGCGGTCTGTGGAAGGGTTATGCTATTCTCCTGAGCGGTTGAAGTGGCAAGCTCTAAATCTTTTAACATGTTTTTGAGATGGAATGATGGGGAGAACTCTTTTTTCATCATGTTTGGTGCT
>DATAAU010000150.1:0-3605 GCA_036259955.1 Nitrososphaera sp.
CGATGGTACTATCATACAAATCAGTTGCATAAACATGGTTTACATGATTAGTTAAATAGAAAAGAAGTGGTTCCTTTGACGAAGCAATACCTATCGCTTTGCTATTGTTATTTAATTTTCCAAATCTTCTCATAGCTACTATTGCAAGTGCATATTCCCAAGACCTTCTTGAAAAATCTAGTTGTAATGAAGAAAGTATCTCCCTTATCTCACCGTTCTCTGAATCTTCTACATAACATAATCTGTTTAGTTTTGGTTTGTCATTAGGATTTACATGATAAGGTGATGTTTTTTTCAAATGCGATATGAATTGAGGAACTTCTTTTCCCAACCCTCTGCCCTTTACATCTAAGCTTCTTACTTTAGCTCGTATCTCTTCTGAGTTCTTGCCTTCTATAATATCCTTCAATATTGACGGATGATGTATAACAGAGTTAATCTTACCTCTTAGAGTCATACAACTAATAAAATTTCTTTGAGGATAAAAATAAGCATTACTTTTGATATAAGCTGCAATGATTTATTTACTTTTTATCTACAATAATGGTGAGTATATCGAATCTTCGTATTACTAAAGTAGTCGATATTTGTATAGCGGTTCTGCCAATAATTCAGGTACATTCAACTTCAAGGAGGAAGACTGAGGTACGGTGATAAAACAAGTAAGACCAGACTATATGAGGATAGTGGAAGATGCATTACATACGATGGTGCAAAATAATCACAATTTTTAAGAGATGAGCGAATAACAACTATTAAGCTACTGTACCGAGCAGTAATTGACACTACTATAAGAAAAGAAGAATAAGAAGATAATAACAAAAAAGTCTAAAGCTGAGATGTGTATGTGCCTCTAACTCAACACATAATGAACAGTAGTAGTAATAACAATAGTAATAACAAACAAAAAACAAGGTAGGTGATGCGACCAATCTGTACTGCAATAAGGGTTTTGTCGACACAGTTTTTAGGTTGTCAACAGGAGGGGCTATTTGTCTACAAAAAGTTGCAAGTTTTACAAGTTTGTAGATGTTTTTGTCTACAAACAGTTGGATACGACATCGGTATCGATGCAGGATTTGTCCGACAATTATCTAAACTGAATTCAAAATAATACCGCATTTCTAACACAGGAAAAAGTGGATTGGATGGGATGATTTGAACCCACGACCTCAGCTCGATATAGAGCTTTCTTAAGCACATCTCTAATTCTTATTGAAGAGAAGAGCTATTGAGATAGAACGAATGAAATGCAAAAGGTCAGCTCATCAGACTATTTTAACTATAGCTGGGTGCGATATAGGGAACTGAAGTACATTGCTTTGGATATTATTGAAGGTGACTAAGGCTGGGTGAAATTATTGCGGATAGCATAAATTCCGTCATAGAGCAGGTTACTTATTCTCCTTTTACTTTTTAGGTTTTACCAACCCGAGCAGTTTAGAGAAACTAAATGGCTTTTGCAAAATATCGTCTTTACTTAGGCCAAAGCTTCCCATCTCAGATACAGATGCAGTCGTGCTTGTAATTATTATCCACTGGTCGGGCAACCTTTGTTTTATCTTTCTTGCGACTTCAATTCCTGAAATGTCTTTCAAGTGCGTATCTAAAATTATCAAGTCAAAGCCCTTGCTGTCAACTGTATTAAAGACAGACTCCAAGCACCTGTTAGCGTTAGATACAATTGTTGTTTCTAGCCCTAGAGAATCTAAATACATTCGATACGTCGTCTGGATATCTTGTTCTGGTTCTGCAATCAAGATTCGAATAGGTTTTGCAACTGCCGCTGTCTGGTGTTTGTCATTGCGTGCCTGGAGCATTACACTATGAACCGCTGCTATCTGAGCCTTTACATGTGTGGTTGTTGTCCCTTCATTAAATACTGCTGCAGGATGAGGACATATGACAGTAATGTTTTGGCTGCTTTTTATCCACTCCTGATGAGCATGATGCCACCAACCTTCCAACTCGACGCATTCTTTAAATTGTTTATTCTCTGATAGTGTGCAGGCAGCATCGGCAAACAGAAGTATCTTGTCTCCTCTGCCTTCTGCAATACGCTGCTTCAGTATTGTTTCAATTTGAGATTTAAGTTGGTTAAAGAGTGTAGGGTCTCCTCTTCTTGCAGTATCTAAGAGCGGTCTAAAGTCAATAATCACCAAATTGCCATGCTTTACATTCTCCTCAAAATTCTCAATTTCTGAAGAGAGGATAGAGGAACACCACTTGCTTGCGCTATCACATGCGCCAACAGAAGCATAAATACAGAGGTGGTCGCCTTTCAACCCTTCATTGATATAGTCAACAGCAGCAGCGCTGCGCTCTTCATCAGAATGATATAGCAGCATGACATGCTCCCGGTATGAGGAGTTAAGTAAACCTAGTGAAGGCATAAAACTAGCTATTACCTCCTCCATTCCTATTAGTAGTTGCATTAAAGATGCTAACAACTCGTCCTTCAGTATCAATTGCTACATCGTGTTTTGCTGTCAACAGACTGCGCTGATAATTGCTATAAGGATAGGCCTTGAATAAAGATTTTGAAAAGGGACACATGCAAGACCCAACAAAAGGCTTATGCTGCCACCAGCCTTCAATCGCCAAGCACTCTTCAAAATGCTTATTTTTGAAAAGAAAGCCAGTCCCATCACCAACAAAACGGATATACTTATCTGCTCTGTCTTTTACTTTATCTACAAAGATTTTTCTTGCATTTTCAAATGGAGTCAAGTCATCGCACAGAGCAGCGATATAAAAAGGAGCCAAGTCGATTATCAGTAGGTTGCCTGTTGCAACATTCTCATCATAATTTTCAATCTTATCAGCAATTCGTTTCATATGCTCTTTTTCACGCATATTTATTGAAGCATAAATGCATAGCTGATTCCTTTTTAGACCTTGGTTAAGATACTGCGCAATAGCATCATCACGACTTTGGTCATCATCATAAAGAAGTATAATGTGGTCATTATTGTTTGGATTCAAAAGACGATTAACTGTTTCTTTAAGCTGCAATTTTTATATGTCATTGATAAAGAATTAAACCTATTAAAGGTTTGGAGAATTTCATCATAGAACATCCTTGAAAGTTATCACATTCCGTTGTATAGTAATCAGTTATTCAACTTTGATTTTTGACAGAACCCAAGACATTTTCTAACGGACTCTTACTACTGATGAATCCTTTGCAGCAATATTTAGTTTATTGATGTCATGGTGTTTAGCTTGTATTATACTGACATCTGACATTGCTGCTAAATTTGTCCGACAACTGCTCAAAATCCAGCTCAACTTAATGCCGTAGCTTACCAGATTAGAAAAAGTGGACTGGGTGGGATTTGAATCCACGACCTCAGCAACTCTACTTCAGTCTAAAAATCTCTCTGATGGCTATCTAAAGAATATAGCTATTGATTAAACCAAAAATCTATTATAGTAACCAAAATGATACATAGCCTATGCACCACGAGATGCAATCACGAAATCTTGACAAGAATCCTGACGAGGTCAGAAAATTTTCGAATGGTAAGATAGAGCTTGCAAATCTTGGAGACTCAACAATTGGAAGGATGACCCTAGAGCCCGGATGGAGATGGTCCAAAGAT
>DATAAU010000151.1:0-16200 GCA_036259955.1 Nitrososphaera sp.
TTTCACAGCTATGGGTATTTCTTATTGTTGCTACAGTAGTATTCACTATCGTAAGCGTACTTGGTGGACATTATATACATAGAAAAAGGCAATTTAGATTAGAGCAGGCAGTAGCGATAGAAGAAAATCCATATTTGTACAGGTCTGCTCCAGGGAAAGAGAGGGATTTGATGATACCAATGACTATATTGCACTTGGAGGCAATACAAGTAATTCTCGATTCAAGCAATAGTATGACAGAAGAAAAGAAAAAACAAATTGAATCCATTAAGCAGGATTTAATTAGGCTCTCCCAGGGTTTGTCTATTGGTGACTTCGCAAAGAAAGATACCAAGACAGTTACTCCTGCTTCCTCATGAGGATAGGGTGAAGAAGAAGAAGATGATGATGATATGGATGTCTACAATTATTTTTCTTAGTATTTCTATAAGGCTGACCGCTCAAGAGAATGATAAGTGATGAAGGTCCTAATGGTTTCCACCGAGTATCCTCCGATGAAAGGGGGTGTCGGGCGATATAGTGCCAAGCTAGTTCAAGCGCTGCGCAATACTGGCGACGGAATAAAGGTTGATGTCGTCTGCAATGAAGACGGGGATGGTGAATTTGTGGGTCTTTCTCCAACCAATGAAAGAAACTCTGAGGTTCTTCTCAAAATAGTAGAAGAACAATCACAGCCAGACATAGTTCATGTTCAGTTTGAACCAGGCCTCTATGGGCTGGTACTGGACTCAGGCAATCCATCAGCTAGCCGCACCTATATAGATCAGTTCTATTACAGATGCAAAGTTCCTATTGTAACAACGTTTCATTCGGCCTATACCTTGAGGGAGTGGATGGGGCAGGCTATCATTGTGAAGCATGGCGGAAGAATAGGAAAACTTGGAATTCCATTGAGGGCTGCCATAAGAACATGGAAAAGTTTAGTTAGTTATGAGGCATTTCATAATATTAACAAAGAAAAACTGAAACTGAGTAGCGCGGGAATTTGCTTTTCAGAGTATATGTCAAGACGACTAGGAGGAGGGTACGTGATTTACCATGGAGCTGATCCTGCCATAACACAACCGCTTTCAAAAGCCGAAGTAAGATCCAGGTTCTCCTTACCCCACGACAAGATGATAGCAGTTGCGATAGGATTCAGCACAGCAACTAAGGGGTGGGATATTCTAAGTAGAATGGAAATGCCAAAAGGTTGGATAATGGTGCTGAATTCATCTAAGGGTCATTTTAACAGAGAGCAAAACCTCTCCTATGGAGTGGAGGAAAAAAACCGAAGAAAACAACATTTCAACAACAATAAAACTAATATCATTGATTTACAGAGGGGTTTTCTTAAAGAAGAGGACCTCTCGATACTATTTTATGCATCTGATGTTGTGGTGCTTCCGTACAGGATAACATCTGGATCAGGTGTGATGTTTGATGCATTGGCGCATAAAGTGCCATTTGTAGCATCCGATTTGGATTTCTTTAAGGAATTTGAGAGAATGGGCCTTGGAATAACCGCCAAAAGAGACCCTCTCTCTTTTGCAAAGGCGATAGAAAGTATTGGCAAGACATACGATAAGTATCTGAAGGCTGTCTCGGACTTTAAACATCAACTTAGATGGGAATACGTTGCGAAACAGCATATAGAAATCTACAAGCGTGCAATATTGGAAAAAACACGAAATGCCACAGCAACCAATTAGGTCTGAAGACAATCTCAAGCGAGACCCTGCTAAAGGGGGTTCATTATAAAAAAGGAAGTGCATGCCTGCCTCAGTCCTTGCACCTGCTTTATGGAGTATTTTGATGCATTACATAAGGCATGTAACTTAAAGAATGCTTATTGATAACGCTAATCACCAACACTTTGTTTAAGATTAGTTCCTGCACAGAATTTGATAAAGGGCAAAAAAGCACACACCTTCTGTTTTAGGATATTGTATATAAGTCAGACTTTGTTACGATGGGATCCAAGTCGTATTTTGACAATAGAGATTCCACAACTTCCTCAAACCAAGATTCTGCATAGGGTGCAACGTATACCTTTTCAACCAATATCTCAAGATTGGCGCTCACGTATTTCCCTTTGTCTGTCAACTCCTTGGGATTTACAGTTCTCTCTTGAGATGAGAAAATGTTGCTTCCTTCTGTTTCTGCACTTGCTAGCAATTCGCGGCTGAGATTGTCAGAAGGTAAACACGTCACTGCCCTAATCTCATTCTCGTACTCAAATGACTTACGTTTTGTAACAAAGGCTTCGAAAAGATTGTTCCATCGATTCATCCAGTCCTTTGAAAAATCCAAGTATTGTACTTTTCCTATCCAGACAATATCTTCATTATTATCCTTGAAACACTCGCTTAATCTCCTTGTTGTAGATTGTATGGCGATACCAGCATTTTCGTGAGAATATAGGTTCCACATAGCAGCAGATTCGTATTCATTATAATGCCAAGGGTTAATCAGCACCAGTTGGCGATACATCTGAAATCGCTGTATAATTCTTTGAGCCACACTCTGGCCAACATTGTTAATTCTATGGCTGCTCGGAAAGTTTTGGTTCTGTTCTTCCTTATCTCCCTTGTATTTTATCATATTATTGAATTGAGGATTTATGCCTTCATACGGATCACGTAGTTTGTTTGCTTTTACAAAAAATAGCGCCCTTCGATTCAGCATGCTCACAAATTCGGCCAATTCCATATACTGCCAAATCTTCCCATCAATGTCCGGAGGCGATCTAAATGCAGGATGAGCCGTATGCATATAATAAATCTGTATTGGATTTCTTAGAATTTGAATCGTTGGGGTTGTGTTTTAGTTAGCCCTTGTTAATTATCTTCTCATGTTCAATTTCTTTAGGCGCATATTGTTTTAAGAATAAAAACTATTTTAGAAAAGCGATCTATTACGGGTTCTGACAATATGTTGACTAAGAACAATATAAGGCAAAAAACACGTTACTGCAAAATTAGACTATAGTTTGCATTTTTCTTTTCATAAGGAGAGAACATTGATGATTGTTAACTTTGCAAAAGTTTCTCCTTGATCTCCTAGAACTTCTTTAATGGGCTACAAAAATTGTATAGTTTCCAATGTGTCTTCATACGACCTTTTTTATGTCACAATGGTTATAATCTCTTGAAAAGAATATAACCTGATAGTAATGGATATGAATCATAGAATCTAGTTTGTAACTGTTATTCTGACTTGCGACAGGACTATTCTATCCGATCTGACTTGTGCAGTGTCAACCACGTAAGAAGACACACATTTTGGAAAATCAGTGGTTTTTCGTAGTTCCATGTATCTCTTCTTTCCATTTCTCGTTTCCTGCGTGAGGTTTGATCTATTACCTTTGTAGTAGGGTAATTAGTACGAGATGTTGTGTGCATTATCGCATAATTCCATAATCAAAGCTGCTGATTGCATAGTTCGCTATGGTAGACGAGGCTTAAGATGTAACAGCGGCGTTCTTTGTATCTTTTATGATTTGTGTTAACTGCGCCAATATTACAATGACTATCCTGGCTCTACTCTGGTTTGGAGGTTACCTCTATATTTTTGACAAGTAAACGCTGCCTTCGCTTGCTCAATAAGCCCCAGTATGTGTGTGCTGGTAGAAATTTGACCAAGGGGCATTTCATGAAGTACTCAGGAGCCTTTGCTTGGATCGGAATTCTGTTACTCCAGGCCCGATGAGTCGAAGATATCAGTGGTTATTCTTTATAAGAGGTTCTAAAGAAGGTTCTCTGCATTTAGCATCTATTGATCGTTTAGGCCTTGCGACTAGGAGGAAAAAACAAATTATTATAGATAACATTAATGTAATTTCAAAATAACGACATAAAGTTTCCGAATTCTATTCCAACAATATTAAATGACTTAAGCACTGAGCCCGCAATGGCATGTTACGTGGCACAAGAGAAAATAGCTCTTTCCTAGCTTTAATATCTAATAGTGCTGGAGCGGCAGTGCTATGTTTTCTACTACTTGCATCGACGGTAGTGGCTGTGATACCACAACCAAATCTACATAGCGCAATATTATCTTCAGCATATGCTCAAGAAGAAGAAGAAGAAACAGAAGGAGGAGAAATAAGCGACGAAGAACAAGATGATACACAAACTAGCGAGGAGCAATCAGAAGAGGATACTACTGCACCAACAGTTAATGAAACAGAACCAGCTGATGGGGCTACAGATGTGGCAACTACTATAACATCTATTAATGCAACATTTAGTGAAGAAGTACAAGGAATAGAAGATACCACATTTACATTAAGTCAAGGCGGTATACCTGTAGAAGGAAGGGTAACTTATGATAGTCAATCAAATACTGCAACATTTACACCATCCAGTGACTTACAACCAGGAACTACATACACAGCCGAACTAGCTTCAGTAATAATAGACGCAGCTAATAACCGACTTGAAGCTACACAATGGTCATTTACCACAGCAACAGGAGAAGTACCACCAGAAGAAGTACCACCAGGAGAAGTACCACCAGAAGAGGATACTACTGCACCAACAGTTACTGACACAGAACCAGCTGATGGAGCTGCAGATGTGGCAGCTACTATAACATCTATTAATGCAACATTTAGTGAAGCAGTACAAGGAGTAGACGATACCACATTTACATTAAGTCAAGGCGATACACCTGTAGAAGGAACGGTAACTTATGATTCTACGACCAATAGTACAACATTTACATCATCCAGTGACTTACAACCAGGAACTACATACACAGCCGAACTATCCTCAGGAATAACAGATGCAGCTAATAACCCACTTGAAGCTACACAATGGTCATTTACCACAACAACAGAAGAAGTACCACCAGGAGAAGTACCACCAGGAGGCACTGACCCATTCGGAATAGACGAGATTTATGCAACAGCATCAGGTGGTCCAACTTGGTACATACTTGAACAAGAAGATCCAACAGATGATGGACAGTTCTATCTGAGCATGTATCAAGGTACCACTATTGGCTATCTCGGAAGCGGAGTATGGAATGTAGATGCAACATCGGGCACTCAAGAACATGGGATAAGAATGCATGTAGACTCTCCAACAGGTACTTGGAAGAATACAGAGATGACAGGATACTTCCGAGCTAATTCGGGAAGTGACCAGTTCACAATGATTGCAAGACATGGACCAAGCTACCATGACGAGGATGGTTGCCTTGCGCATGGATACTATGGCATGACTGCCGTAGACGGAAATGTCTTCTTCAAGAAGAAGCTCTACCACTTCAATGATGGATATACAAAGAGACTTGCACAAATCGATGCCTTAAACGATCTTGGCGATGGCAGGTGGATCGGTATGAAATTTGTAGTCTATGACCTACCTAATGGCGACGTCAAGCTTGAACTCTGGATAGATGACGGAGATATGACTAACAATTGGGAGAAGGTAACTGAGCTAACCGACCAAGGAAACCTTGCGGTTGAAGGAGGCGATGATTGTGGAAAAGATGCAACGGACAAAATCGACTCCGGTACGCGTGTGACATACAGGGTAGACAACATGGACTTTGACTTCAAAAAGTTGTCAGCAAGAGAAATAGAAGCATCGAATGGAGCAGCATCAGCATCAGCATCAGCAGAACCACAAGATGAAGGAACAAGCACTGAAGGAGAAGAATCAGCATCAGCATCAGCAGAACCACAAGATGAAGGAACAAGCAGCGAAGAACAACAAGACAGAAGGGCAGAGGAAATACTATCCGATCTACAGAATTCGTTAGGCTTCGGGAGCTTAATAAGGTAGTCGAATAGGAAAATCAAAACAAGTTTCTGTTTGGTCAATGCTAAACAGACAAACTACTTTTTTTATTTTTTGTCTTTAATTTTTCATCCAAACTTTCTAAATCCCTTACGGCGGGTTAGGTAACTTTCTTCCGCAAAATCAAACGCGGAATCAATATCACTAAAAGAAAATGAGGAGACAGTGAGCCAACTATGATAATGATATTTGCCAATCTGTAATATGGTGCTTTATTTTATTCGAATAATGCTCCTTTTAATGTTGTACATCGGCTTCTAACCTGTATGTTAATAATATCGTAATTTTATAATAAGCATTACTAGTTATAGCCGTGTTAACATTGTTCCTGAGATTAGCTTACGAGACAGGCTACTACTACTAATACATAAACTTGCGGATCTTAAGGCCTACTGACGTGAACGAGAACGCTCTGCCTGGACCTTCGCATTATTGACAGTCATAAATTTTCGGCTGTGATGTTAAGCATTCCTCTAATAGCCTTCTTTGATCTGCAGCAGCATATTCTTCAGAGGGCGTATCGCACATGGAAAACAAAAACTTCAACTAGAATTGGATCTAGGAAACCAGTAGGCAATAGAAACACAGTAAGCGGTGGTGTTGGTGGTGGTGTTGTAACGGTCACCAATAACATAGCTCAAGGATCATTCCAGGGCGGTACTAATATCAATGAAGATAATGACGGAGTAATAGGACAACAATGTAATGATGGACACATCCAGGTAAACGATGAAGGCGAAGTAAGGCAGACAAACATACAGTCTTCAAACCACGAAGCCAATAGCGACAATGAAGAAGAGGCATACAGCTATAACAAGTTCAAGGATACAACTTGCAAAACGGGCGTGGTACTATTGGACAAAAAATTATGATTTTACCAATGTTGGATTACAAACATAACGTAATGGTTGTCCTTCCTAAGAACCTTTTCCGCGGTCGGAGGCTTTCTTGAAATGACACTTTTTTAATCCGTTTCATCTCGATAAGGGGTTAGACCACGGAAAATTTCCATCTGGATCTCTGGAATTGCGGCATTCGTTTCTGGGCTACAGCATTCATATCAAAGGCTTTACTAATTATGGAAAGAAAGACACATCTACTTATAGCGATTTTAGTATATCCGAACATAGCAGCAATAGATTAATGCTGACAGACCAGCGTCTGTCTCGGTGGCCATTACTACTTCATTAATTGCATGAAAAACCATTTCGTTTGGTTAAGATCTACCATGACTATTAGACACAGCCTTCATTTAATGACCTCCTGCACTCTCATGGTTAAGCACTGATCCTAAGATTGACGTGGATAAGAAGTCATCAATGAGACATGAATAATACTGCAATTGCAGATTTAGATCCCACTCATAGAGTTATTTAGTCAAACGTAACTGGCATGGTAATGCCAATATGTTACTCGAAATGTTACTGACTTCTTTTTTATCTTGCGCCTCAGCAATCACTCACAACAAAACACATATCTTTTTCTTTCATTTTATGGACTTTCAGGATATTTAGGCTGAAAAGTACGTCATTGCAGGGGTAATTTGAAATGCATCTAATATCCACCAATTTGAGTTAAACAATATTCTTTCTATTTTTCCCATCTTTCAAACTACAAATCACATAGGCTCTGGCATCGTTAAAATAGCAATACTCTTTTTTTATTGATTAGGATATTCACAAAACAATCTGGGTTACTAATCATTCAAAAACATTCTACATATTATAAAAAATAATTTTGTTATTCATTGTGAGGCTTTCCTGATCTTTCATTCAAAACCTTACGCAGATAATTATCTATATTTTTCATCATTTCAGGGTTGCCTTCGACCTTCGATTGTAATTGTTTGTCAGTATATCGCACATCCACGTAATCGATAAAGCCGTTTGAGGGATAGTATTGATACTCTATGACGATTTTTGAAGTCTTATTGTTAAGCTTAAAGGCAAGAGATATACGACCACGTATAAACAATGCTGGAGACTTCCTTCTTTCTGGGATAGTACACAGCATAACCTTGGAATGATTGAACTCCTTCTTGTGATCCTCAACATCAGAATGAAAAAGGAAATTTCGCCTGCATTCACAGCAGAGCCACATTGTCTTTAGGTCGTCTGGATGCATCTGCTATGATACAGCTGGTGACTAACGGATTTAAATAGTAGACATCGATTTGATACTATTTTTTTATATTGCAGTTATCGCTAACCTGCAGGAATGCTAAATAGTCGAACTACAATAGCTTTGGCATGGTGATTCAATCTAACTCCTAGTAATAGTGTCGTGGTGCTCTCTTGCAGAGCTGCCCCTTCTTGGATCGTTTGTGACTATCGATGGGTAATAATGTTTAATCCGCACGATACGGGATTTGTAGATATAATAATTAAATGATAAAAATATGAACATTACTAATAATGACGCTAATATTTCCAAAATCCCCTCTCTCTGCGAGTCTATCCTCGCAGTACGGCTACGACGAATGGCTTGTGAGCCGCTTTATCGAGTATGTGCCAGATGTGAGGGCATTCCTGTCGAAGATGGAAACAAAACCCACGCAGTATATCCGAGTTAACACGCTCAAGACTTGTAAAGCAAATCTATTGGAAAGGCTTCAATTAAAGGGATTTGAACTGAAAAGTACTGCAATCCCCGAGGTTCTCGCTGTCACAAAAGCGCCTATTGCGACTGGAGCAACTATAGAGTACCTGCTTGGCCACTACTACATCCAAGATCTAAGCTCATGCTTGGCAGTAGAAGCCTTAGATGTTGCTCCTGATCAAGTCGTGTTAGATGTCGCAGCTGCGCCCGGCGGCAAAACAACATTCATGGCCCAAAGGATGAATAACAGGGGACTGATTATTGCACTTGAGCCAAATCCCAAAAGGGCTAGGTCAATGTTATTTAATCTTGCACGCTGTGGAGTTTATAATACGTCCGTATTCAAGGTGGGAGCAGCGCATGCGGGCAAGTTTGAAATGAAATTTGATAGAGTCCTTCTAGACGCACCATGCAGCTGCGAAGGTGTAATAGCTAGAGATCCTAGTAGAAAAAGAAGTCATACGCCAGCAGATGTAGATTACTGTTCTGGAATCCAGGAGAAAATGCTAGAATCCGCGGTGAAAACTGTCAAGCCAGGCGGCATATTGGTTTATTCTACATGCTCGTTTGCTCCTGAAGAAAATGAAATGGTCGTAGACAAGCTCTTGCATAATTTTCACAATGTCACAATTGAGCCGATAGATCATGGGAGCAGTGGGCTCATAAGATTTGGTGGTATGATATTTCGTGATCTGTTGAAGAATGCAAGACGATTCTATCCTCACCTGCATGACACGACTGGCTTTTTCATAACGAGGATAAGAGTTAATTGATATATTGTAAGCCTGATAGGGATGAAAGGACCAGGATAAACAGAGCTTTGGACAGATGGGGTGCTTTTGAATTCTTTATGGACAAGGTCCTCATACTTCAAAAAGATGACACGAAAAAAGCCATGGTATGCCTTGCTAATAATAAGATCGAGGAGTTGATGGCTGACATGGTTGATCCCTACAGTTTAGGCCTTGTTATAGGTGAGTTGAGGAAGCAATTCATTCCTTCAATAGCGGGCGCAGACCTTTTCGCCCGGTACAGCAAGAGAAATAAGTTTTACATTGTGGTGAATGAGAATGCAGAAAAACTCGTGCTATATGGGAGAGATATAATGGGTGAATCAATAGTGGAGGCGTCTAGCACTCTGACTGAAAATGAGCTCGTCATATTGTTAAATACCTCATTCGAAGCAATAGCAATTGGAAGGACTCGATTTTCTGGCAACTTGCTTTTGCAGAAAGGCAGGGTGACAGTAACCACTCTCGCTGATGCGGGATACTATCTGAGGGAGGAAGGATAGTCTCGTAGAAATTTTCAACCACTTTTAATAATCGTATCAATCACGATACCAATTACAGAATAGTTCTTCGACATTAGTAAGCATAGCGAATTGTTTAGCCTAGTCGGAGCTCTATGATTGGCAGAACAAATAGAATTGTTTATGCCTATTTTATATTGTGCTCGTTCTTATCTTTGTTTATCTCTCCCTATGTGCATTTCTTCCATATGACTGCTTGTAAATTTGTGTGAAGAATCTGGTAGCGATCATGAAAATAATGGAAATTTAGAGGAACTTTCGAATCTGTGTTATCCACTGGAATCCAAGTCAAATAAATTATCTGGATAAAAGATCTTTACGTCATCGGGTTTTTCATTTCCTTGCTTTGAAGAGAATAAAGATAGCAATTGCACCCATCATCCCGCCAAGCACCAAAAGCACTTGAATAGGAAATCCTCCTGTTGATGTTTGTACACCCTCCGGTGCCTCTGCTGTTACTATTGCATGCCATGCACCGCCAGATTCTTGGTGGGATGAATACCCTGCTATCTGTATTTGTCCACTTGGAGGAGGTGTGGTAGCACGCAGGTTCACATTTACTCCATCAACGGTTGCAGTTGCATCCTGCTGTTGGATGGTGTGGGTACCTTCTCTGAGACTGCTCTCGCCAAGAGAATAGATGGACAATACATTGGCGTCACCAGCTACCTCCAAACCCACGCTCCCACCATATGCGCCGACAGGGTCAAACAGAAAATGCCAAGAACTCATTGGAGTATTAAATTCTTCTAGATTCAAGATGGGTTGATTTAAGATATCTCTTGCTTGAGTATTTTCTAGCTTCTGCGCAAGCGGCGGGTAGAGCGCCTGCAAGAGACCAATAGGATAGTTGATGTTGATCTGGCCGATGTCAGGCGCATTGACAACCATCGGTTCATTTATTGTAATTCCTCTCCATTCTAAATCAACTACTTGAGCTGCTTGCCCACCTTCATCGCCTGGAAGCACAATGCTTTGCAGTGTCGGTCTCAGATCCACCCTGTAGGAGATCACTGTGCTGGTAGGCCCTCCTCTCACAACTCCCGAATATAAAACCTCAGCTTGTGTCGCTTGAACAGGGCTTTCGGCCTCTATAAAAGCTCTATTTAGCGCCGCAATTAAGTCACTCATACCAGTATTATTCTGGTCCGTAGCTGTTCCGTTCAATGAAAATTCAACGCGTTGAGTCTGACCATTAAGCTCTTGTGCCAGAGGACTCCCCGCAGGATACTCCAATGTCACTGTTCTCGCGCCTACGAACGAAGCCTGACCGCTGTCGGTCCCCGGAACAAGCACCGCGGACAAGTCTGCAGCATAAGCCTGAATAGCAAAAACAGAGATCAAAAGTATGGCGAGTATTCCAGAAAGTACTGTGGCGAAATACTTCACAGATAAACTTCTCTCTGCCTCGTTTATAATCTTTATTCCTTGTATCTCTCTCTCGCTCTACGCTACGAGATGCTAATCTTTGGCCCAGTGAAGGAGAAACTATTTTATCGCAAGGGTGAGAGTGGACTTTATTAATGACTTTAAGACTGCTGGTTTACGACCAGCACCAAAATTTAGCCCAGATCTCTTCGTATGTTTTGCCTAAAGATCCCTAGTGAAGATCTTTTTTGGAAAATCCAATCACAAAAATACAAGATTTATTCCTTATATTCCATTGGATAAAAAGAGAAGCATCTCTTTACCTCTTAAATTCCATTCGAAAGTCGGGATAATGGATATAAAGCGATAGATCTTGATGAACTTCTGTGCAAGAGGAATGCGATTGCTGGCAGAAAAAATAAAATGCATCATTTACTCCTAATGACATTTGACGATAACAGTTCTTGCAGGTGGAACGGGTTCTATAAAACTGGTCAGGGGACTTGCTACCCTTGAAAAAAACATTGTCGTTATATCGAACGTAGGAGATAATATTTGGCTATACGGCCTTTATATATGCCCTGACATTGACACACTTATTTATGGACTTGCAGATTTGCTTGATAAGAAACGCGGATGGGGTGTCAAAGGTGATTCCTTTCAGTGCTTGGGCCAGATGAAAAAAATTGGTCTCCCGACTTGGTTCGGCTTAGGAGATAAAGATCTTGCTATGCATATACTTCGCACAAGCATGATGAAAGAGAACAAAAGCCTTTCTGAGATAACCAATTTCTTTAGAAAACGGTATTCCATTACTGCCCAAATCATCCCGGCTACCGACGGTGAAGTGTCAACAAGAATTGTGACTACCACAAGAGGCGAAATGCATTTGCAAGAATTTTGGGTCAAATATCGGGGTAGGCTTATGGTCAGAGATATAAGGTACGAGAATGCATCTAGTGTTTTATCAAATCCTGCTGCAATTGATGCCATTAAACGATCTAGGTCTGTAATAATTGCACCTGGGAACCCAGTTTCCAGCATAGGGCCCATCACGGCTCTTCCTGACCTTCGAGAACAACTAGTAAAGAATAGAGAGAAAGTAATAGCCATCTCTCCGCTAATCGGAAAAAAGGCGGTGAGCGGGCCAGCAATAAAATACATGAGGTCCCTACGGCTTGAGAATTCCTCAGTTGGAGTGGCAAAGTATTATCGTGATTTTGTTAGCAAGTTCGTAATCTCTAAAGGAGATCATGAGATGAAATCCAAGATTGATACTCTTGATATGGAGGTTTACGAAACTAATATCACTATGAAAGGGAGAAAGGACGAAGTTCGGCTCGGCAGGTATCTTTTGAAGTTAATCGAAAGTATAGTATAATCCTAATGAAAACCTTCGCCATCGTTCCAATAAAAAGATTTGAAAATGCAAAGACGCGTTTATCATCGGTATTAGATAGAGATGGTCGCATCCGCCTGTCTTCACTAATGTTAGAAGACACGCTGGCTATTCTGTCGACCGTTCCCTCTCTGACAAAAGTGGTAATAGTATCATCAGACAGGCGCGCAGAGGAATTGGCGAGAAAGTATGGGGCAAAGTTTGTAAACGAAGAAAAAGAGAAGGGAGTCAACTCCGCAGTTGCGTTGGCTGACAGCTTTTGTATACAGGAAGCCGCAGAGGCAACTATGATTATTCCACATGATCTGCCACTTCTTGATGAAAGCGATATCACCAAGGTACAAGAGATAGCTCAAAAAGAATCCCAATGCATAGTAATTTGCCCTTCATTTAGATATGATGGCACAAATATGCTATTGCGAAAACCACCTTCCGTAATTACCACTTTTTATGATTCTGATAGTTATAATATGCACATCAAGACTGCGGAATCACGTGGTGTTTCCGTAAAATACTTTTTTTCAAAGAGCCTTATGTATGACGTTGACACTCCAGAAGATGTTTTGTGTCTCGTAAAGGAAGAAAAAGGCATTGCTAGCCGAAGCATAGAATTTCTCAAATCAAAATTCCGTCTTGGATGATTTTACAAAAGATTTGACCTAGTTTCCTATGTTTTGCTGCACTTGACATATGATTCACCTCGTAAGAGATGAACTACGCCATCCGAGCCACACCGTGAATAGAGTTAGCAGGTAAAACAGATTACATGCCAAAGATAACGACTTTTGTGATTTCCTCCCCTATCTCGGAGGATCTAACAACCCATTTGATCAAATGATTATGAATAATCTTTTATCCTCATTATCAACCTCTTGATTTTGGATAAGCATTTGCCAACCTAGATCTAGATCGGATAGGGGCAAAATTTTCTAACACTTACTCGTCATTTATTACATATATATCTAGTCTGCGGCTTCTTCTATATTCGCCTAGTTTGATCATACGTTAGGTACAATAGAAACCTAACTGGCTCTGCGGCTCACTATCTGAAGGAAAATTAGCGCAGAAAGCTTTAGAATTGATTGGTGAACTTAAATATCAAATAAGCTAACCATTGGAAGTACCTACCATCTATGAATGTCAGTTTATTGGTAAAGGTGATTGCAGCCATCGAACCTGAGAAGGTTATAAGCCAACCAGAATTTCAACAGGCCTGCGGGATAACTAGTAATTCGGTTGCAAAAAGTTTGCTCAATTATTTACGAGCTAATGACATAGGCTACTACCTTTCTAAAGATGCAGTTAGATTTTCAGCATTAGATAAGATCAACACGGCGCTGCTTGGGCTTCGTATAGGAGGTGACATCGAGCAAGTATCTACATATCTTACCTGGAAGGACTTTGAGAAATTAGCATCCGAACTGCTCACCTCTTTCGGCTATCGAACCAGAACAAACGTTAGGTTAGCTAAACCCAGAATGGAAGTTGATGTTGTTGGAACGGCCTTAGATGGGTTTACATTAGCCGTTGATTGCAAGCACTGGAAACGAAATAACCTCTCATCGGTATCATCGTTTTGCTATAAACAAGCTGCGAGGGCTAAGCGATTAATAGAGGATGACAAGAGCATATCTCAAGTTGTGCCTGTCGTACTTACGTTACATGCTGAGTCAATAAGTTTTGTTCATGAAGTTCCACTTGTGCCGATACTTAAGTTCAGATCCTTTCTTTTAGACGTAAAAGGGTTTTTGCCTAGAATGTATGTAGTTTCGGCTTCTGGCACTTAGGACAAGACCAGCATTGCAATGAAGCTTGCAACGGTAATTCCAAGAAAAACTTTCGTTACACCTACCGATCTATCAAGTGCGCTAGAGTAATCCTCAAACTGTTTTTTGCCCATTACCTTGATGGCAGAATGGGCAGAAGCAAGCTCAAATGTGGATCCCGCCGCCATCTCTAACGCCTTGGAGCAGAGTTCGACGTATACTTTGGCAATTTCATCTGGATTCGTAGTAGTTCCAAGTGCAAAATAGCCTTCCCTAGTTCTCTTTCCTGATGTTGAATGAGTATCCGAACTGCAAATTTCTAGCATGGTTGCATTGTCGTTCATTTTTGAGACGATGCAATTGCGAGCTTTATTCTCCATGTTGTTTGAGTCTGCCCAACCTATGGCGTAATTTTTGTTCTCTATGCTTATGACGAGTACTGCAAGTCCACCTTGTCCCAACTCTTCTGTTGGTTCCATCTTGTGATCGATATCGTCCAGACTTGCAAAACCAATCTTGAAAGGCATCTGTGGCCGCATTCTCAATTGGTCTAGGCACTGTTTTGCAGACGCAATCAGATCATTTCTGTCTGAGTCGTTAAGATGCTTGCCCATTGCGTTATGGCAATCAACTACCAAAACGTCAGAAAATCCAATGGTTGACCCAAATGATTCAAGTTCGCTGCTCACACTGCGAGGAATGTCTTCCATGCCTGCTGGAGCAAGTGATAACATGACAATTGCGCTATTGCCGAAAGCGATACCTGTCGAAGTCGAGTTGTTTATCCTCACTTGCACCGGTACGGTACAGGTATCCCCCTTTTCCTTGGTGGTCATCCGTCCTAGATCTTTTACATATTTCTCGAGTTCCTTCTTGGATGGGATATTGAGCGAATGATCCGAAACACTATGCATTACTAGCGCCCTTTTTGAGAACCTCTCATAAAGAACATAAGGGAGATCGCTTCCGCCCACCCTGCTAAAAGGACCCGGGTGTACGTCTGGCAGAACTATTGCCGCCTGGCTGCCTGCAAAGAGAAAACGGATAACCTTTGTTGTTATAATGTTATCGCGAGCTCTTGCTTCAATCAATTCTTCAATCATGTCCACTCTGTTATCCGACCAAGCTATAAGAAAAGCACGTAGTAGACCAAAAGTGCTCTTTACGCCCGGTCTTCCAGCTCGATCTGCCATGACGGTCCATACAATGCCAATTGTTAGGAGAACAGCGCCAAAGAGAAAGCCTGCATAACTTTGAGTCGCAATCAGGTTGTAGGAAGAAGGTGGCATGAATGCAAAGAAAAAGATGAGAGGCTGTAAGAATGCTACCAACACTCCCCTAACGGTGCTGGCTCCAATTACCGAAATGAATAGTCCTATCCTGAACCCTACCGCAAGGAGCATGCCTGCAATAATGTAGTCTGTTGATGGAGATTTTGAAAACACAAGATCCGCAGCAACGCCTAAAAGGAGAGTAAGCGACCAAAATACGTTGGCAAAGGCAGATACATGAGCAATCTTTGAGAATTTATGCAGGGGTGTGCCTCTGAGCGCAAGATAATCAAGAAAATGAGAACCAACAAGAGATGCAAGACTAATAGGAATGTATACAATAAGGCCTGTTATGCTTGCCTGAAGATTGTAGAGGTGAGATACACTAACAATGATAACTGCACATGTAATCCAGATAGAGTATGATACTTTAGAGGACGAGGGGTTTATTCTGGTAACCGACCAGCGTCTATGAATGTTCGATACATCGTCGCGCCGCGGTGCGAGCATCCATATTCAACCGACAGGGAATAGAATTCTTATCATAATAGATACGGCGATTACGGCGCCAGTTATCCCTAGCACAATTTCTGGCTTAACCTTGACTCCTTTTGTCTCATCTTCAAAGAATCTAAGCAGACCCGCGCTTGAAGCAGGCAGCGGAGCATTTTTTTTCTTACTGCTCATGGGTAGCAAC
>DATAAU010000152.1:0-12651 GCA_036259955.1 Nitrososphaera sp.
TTCTTGTCTATGTGTATCCTTTGATGCTTTTCCTAATATCTCTACTTTGACAGTTTCTATATGTATAACATAATCTTGATTACAATGCTGAGAAATGTATTTTGGTTGATTGATACTATCAAAATTTGCTTGCCACTCTAATTGCCCGCCACAGATATTACATTGAGAGTCAGTTAAAGCATAGTGAAGAGAGACCGACATATTATTTTGTTCTATTCTTGGCATATTATTTTTGTATCATTATATAGATGCAATATGCCTTATCTTCATTATGAATAGATCTTTTTATTTATTTAAGGGATATCTAACTATATCATCAAGAACTCATTTTGATTACCAATTTTGGTAACAAAGCCGCCACCCATTTATCATGTAAAATATTACTTCTAATCAAAAAAACAGTGAAATAAACGTGATATTTACATCTAGAATATGCACCCCTCAAACTCTCATGCAAGCCCGATTGCAATCTACACACTCTATAGTTTGCAGGGTATAAGCCGTATTTAGATAGGTTTCAGTTGAATCGAAAGGCATGATTTCCACTTTATTGTAAGCAACATAGCGAATCTAGAGAATGACGAAATAAAATTCATTTAAATAAAAGAAAATAAACTCTAGCTCTTGCATTGGAAGAAAAAGAGGTAGCGTCACACCATGAGAAGATAATAACTCCGTATTCAATTGTAACATTATTTGTTCCAGTCGTAGCTCTAGTGTTGGTTTTGGCCTATGGGAATATACTGGCCCTTAACTATCTTCACGTGCTAACAGGAGGAACTTGGACAGGGATCGACCTTTTTATGGGTATAGTTATGGGCAGGATACTGAAGGGCTTAGATCCTCCTGCAAGAACACAGGTGATCAAAAAACTTGTACCACTTATGTTGTTCCTTATGCCTGCTCTTGCGACAGTAGCAATAACATCTGGAATAAATCTTGCTTCTCAGCTAGGTATGCTAACATTTGCTTCTCCTATGATAGTTGCAGCTGCTGTAATAGTTATTATTTTATCCGTGCAGGGATTTGGCATAATTATGCCTACTGAAATCCGAATTTTTTTGGAGTTAAGAAAAAAAGAACCCAATAAAGACAAGATAATAAAATGGGGGATGAGGAACGTCAAGCTAGCTGGAAGCCAAGGAGTTTTTCAAGTAGCGCTCATATTTATAATGGCGAATTTGGCACTTGGATTTACTCTTATTCCGCGTTAATAGCCGAAACCAACAAGTAGGAGGGCAGGATGACGTCAAAGAGAGTTTCGGTCGATGTTTCAAATGCAAGTGCGTTTTTCAAAGAGATCCTCCAATCCCAGAACTATTAATAATTTGAAAGATTAATTGGTATCTGCTAAATAATTATGCCATTCTCATCCTCATACTTCGTAGCTGATGCGGTTAAAACGTATTATGAAGATTATGACGATAACGAAAAATCATATCCTCTTATCCTCATTCATCCCATTGGAGGAAATATCCTGATTTGGCATCACGAAATATCGTTGTTGTTGAAGAGCGGGTTCAGGGTTATAGCATATGAGATTAGAGGACACAACAGAACCAATATGGGCAAAGCTGGAGCTTATACTATGCAAGATCTAGTAAATGATCTCCACCATCTGTTAGAACATCTGAACATCAAGAAATGTTCTGTTATCGGACATTCAATAGGGGGCATAATTGCATCAATGTATGCAGCGCAATATCCTGGAAGTGTTGATGCAATAATTTTGATCAATTCTTCACCCAAGAAGTTTGAAGAAAAAGACCTAGAGAAGCATTTCAAAACTCGGCAAATTGCGATCAAGCAAGGTATACAAGCACTAGGAGAATACAAGCTCAATGCTCTTGACGAAGCAAGAGATCTGCTAAAAGACAAAAAACATTCAGATTTCTTTAGAGATGTCTTTACAAAGACCTCTATAGAAGGGTTCGTCGCAGCAACAATAGCACTTTACACCATACCCGAAAATATAGTATCAAAACTTCAGATATCCCACTGCAAGGTATTTGCCATTGTAGGTAGTGATGATGATGTGTTTATGCGGCTCTTAAAAGAAACAAAAGAGGAAATCCCTGAAATGGAGCTTAGGGTTTTGGATGGAAGCGATCATTGGGTAATCATAGAAAAACCTAAGGAAATGTATGATATTTTAATGAGTTTTCTGCGACAAATTTGAGGATAACTGTCTTTTCAACAAAGGATATTCCAAATATGGCATGTAGAATTTGTGCTTGCTGCTTTGTGGTAAGTATGTCGAGATGATCCCTTCTTAAACAATTACCAATTTTTGTCAGCATCTTTTATTAAGAATCCGTCGTTCTTCCTAGCGTGAAAAACCGTTAATAAATCTGTAGACACTTAAATTATCATCTGCAATCTCACGAACTAGCTCCTCACTGGGTTTACCACAAATCTCAAAACGAGTACTATTTTTTTGCAATCTTGAGAATTTCGGGGAATATATCTTATTGATCGCTTCTCCTTTTACTTGGACCAATCCTGAGTTTGAGCTATAATAAGTTTCGATTATAAGAGATTTATTTCCTCCCTCCGCGAGGAACCATTCATAGTTACGAGTCCCAGGTTCAGAACGTCTTACCTTCTCGCTCATCATCTCTCTGGCTAATCTTTCGAATTTCTGCTGTTTATCTTCATTAATGCTTAATTCCGCTATCCAATGCAAAACATCTTTGATCCATTTAGAACAACAAATGGATCTAATTATCTTCGTTATTGGCTTAATGACCCTTAGTTGACTAAAGCGGAGCAGAAATAAGGCTAAAATTTTATATCAATCTATATATTCTGTTGCTCTAATACTATGGATAAAGTCCCGAAAGCAGTTGTTATATCACTAATTGCTACCTCTGCTTTAGCATGGATTGCTTCCGTCAATCAGCCTGATATGATGGTTGCTATGACTACCTACAACCCTTTGTCAATTTCATTGTTTACTGCTAGCTGGACAGCAGGAATGGCTGCAATGATGTTTCCTGCCATCACCCCGATGGTCTTGTTGTATAATAGGCTTGTTACAAACAAGGGGAATAATAATAGTAATAGTAAAAGATCAGTCACAATTCAAGAAGAAGAAGAACAAAAAGGCAAAGTGAGACCATCGCCATTATCGTTTCCGTCGCTAAGGATTCTTCTATTTGTTGGCTCGTATCTGTTTGTGTGGGCTTTAACCGGCATTGCTCTTCTTCTCGGATGGTCAGTAGTGATGAACAATACAGTAATGACAACCGGTAGTACTTCTCTTGTACAGTACCTCTATGGTTCTCTTCTGATTGTAGCAGGCGTTTACCAATTTACTCCCTTGAAGAGAATATGCATAGGGTATTGCGAATCCCCTATGAGTTTCTTTATGCGTAGATGGAGAGACGGGACGTCAGGTGCTGTGAATATGGGGCTTTATCATGGTATGTATTGTCTTGGATGCTGTTGGGCATACTTTCTTCTTATGGTAGCACTCGGATGGATGAATTTGCTTTGGATGGGTTTGTTTGCTGGAATAATCTTTGGAGAAAAAATGTGGTCTAGAGGTATTTGGGTGGCAAGAGCAGCGGGTATTGGACTGGCAGTTGTAGGGATTTTTGTTTCGGCAGGAATGCTTCCATCATTGGTATCTTCTGCTATATCGATGACAAGCAGTGAAGATGCTACAGGTGATATGATGATGGAGGATAATACAAATAATAACAATAATCATATGGATGTGGATAATTCTAATCCCGAGGCTTCTATGGATATATCAGATGATAGTATGGCTTCTGAAATAACTAGTGATGAATCTCCTGGAATGGTCTCAGATTATAATAATGGTCAAACAATCGAGTCTATGAATATGGATAATAACCCTGATGATAGGCAGGCTCAAATGAAGATTATGGAATAGTGCATTGCACACCATTTGAAAGAGATTAACAATTTCAAGAGACCACATCATTGCAATCTTGCAGAAACGATCTGTATTATCACTTTTGATTGTATTTCGGTATATATCTTTACATATTTCTGCAACCTCTTTGCTATTCTGAAATAATTCTGTAGGTGATGCTCTCGTCTATTGCTGATGATGCGGTACAGTATCCACCGTTATGACTGCTTCTTCTTTGAAATGGTTATTTTTTATCATGTTCTCTATTCTGTGTGGCATCTATCAATAAGTCGTTAGTGACTTCCTTATTGACATATGCGAGGCATATTCTTTTCAACTTGCACATGTGCTTACTAATTATTGTGATGAGTTTTATTGACACCTATATCCTTACTCTCAATGGAGAGGGCAACAACTATTTTACTTAGAACTATGACATGTTCCTTGATTGGGGTTGATATCCAGTTTAATAGCGATAACAATATCTGCCTTATTCCTATTATCTAGCTCCTTTGTTTTTCCAGAATCATCAGCACAAACAGTTACAGTTACTACAGAGTCATTCTGGACAACTGCAGCACCAATGCCTACACCAAGAACAGAGGTTGCTGCTACAGTTTTAGAGAATAAGATTTATGTTATAGGTGGGTTTGACGAATCCAGTCAAGTTACAGATATTGTAGAAGTTTATAGAATTGCAAATAATTCCTGGACTCAAGCAGCCCCATTGCCAGAGCCATTGCATCATACTGCAGCTGCCTCTTATGATGGTAAAATATATGTGGTTGGTGGATATACCTCTCCTTGGTCTCCAAGTAATAAGCTGTTCATCTATGATCCTATTCAGAATGAGTGGCGAGAAGGAACGCCAATGCCAACAGCTAGAGGAGCATTGAATGTTAATTTTATAAATGAAACATTATACGCTGTAGGTGGTTCTTCTGATAGACCTTTAAATTCAAATGAAGCATATGATCCATCTCGTGATACCTGGACAACTAAAGCATCAATGCCGACAGCAAGACATCATGCTGGCTCTGCCGTAGTTGACGGGAAAATATTTGTTGTAGGTGGCAGAATATCGGGTTCTTTGGAGAATATATCTGTGAATGAAGCGTATGATCCAGAGCAAGATACATGGATAACTAACCTTGAACCTATGCCTTCTGAAAGAAGTGGGATTGCAGCAGCCACAGCAACATCTGTTTCCTCTCCTTTGAATGGTAGCACCATCTATGTTTTTGGAGGAGAAGAATCTTCAAAGACATTCAATAATAATGAAAAATATGATCCTAAGACTAACAAATGGGTGTCTCAGCCTCCAATGCCAACTGCTCGCCATGGATTAGCAGCTGTGTTTGTAGGAGAGAATAAAATATTTGTAATTGGGGGAGGGCCACAACCAGGATTGAGTGTGAGTGGTGCAAACGAGATATTTCATATTCGATGAATTTATCATGATGGCTTTGCCGTCTAATCTATGGAAATAAACACGCAGATGATTAAACGATAGAATACTAAATGTTGTACAAATAGAACCTATGTTGAAGTATCATTTTATGCTCTGAGCAAAACAAAATGTTTTACGGACACTCTGCTGACTCAAGTAGTGTATATAACACTAGCAATTAATTTATTGAAAAGTGCCATGTCATGATGCACAACATATTGCTGTGCTAGATCATAATTGGACCAATGAAACGCTCAAAAATGCTAGATACATTATACTATATGATCAAGGTTTCTTGATAATATAATGACGTTTCGAATGAAGAGCATATCAAAAGGTTATTAGACGACAGAAGAGTTCAAACTTTATGCAGCTGAACAACATCTGAACAAGATTAAGAAAATTGTAAATGTGCATGGCGATATTTCTAAGTCTAATGCTAGAATTGAAGTTGAAATAGAAGGTCCACAACATTCTCAAATTCAACAGTCTATAATCAATAAATCATTTAACATCCATTTAATCATGAAGATCACAAACCAGATGACAATAGAATATGATGGATATCAAACGTAATCAAGTACAAGAATACTTCAATGTCTCATTTGACTCAAGGTTATATTTGAGAACAATAATCGCAACATGAACCTGTTTCAAAATCCTTTAAATCCAGTATTATGGACGGTCAGACGCAGTGAACAGGATGTGATTAGTCTTTATAATTATCTGTCAGGTTTAATGCGTATAAGCACGAAGGATTATTTCCTCAACTTTGGATACTGGAATGAAAAAATTAATTCTCCAAGAGAAGCACAACTTAATTTATGTTCCTTGATTGCAGATGTTAGTAACCTATATTCAGCTCGGGTGGTACTTGATATAGGGAGTGGATTTTCTGTCCCGGCAATTTATTGGAAATCGTTAATCAATTCCCTTAATATTGTTTGTCTGGATGTTAATTTGCGACAATTAAAATTCGGAGTTTCTCTACAGGGTGACCTTGAGGATAGGGAGAAGAAGAAAATAAGAATTCCTTCGTCAAAAGACAGTGCCCAAGAATTTAAATCGTCATTTAAGCAGGAATTATCGAATACCGAATGTGCAGAAAAATTATCCTATGTAAACGCTACTTCCACTATATTGCCTTTTGTGGATAACTCAGTTGATAGAGTAATTGCTTTAGAGTCTGCACAACATTTCAGGCCAATAAGTGAGTTTTTTATGGAGTCTTATAGGGTATTAGAGAAGAACGGAATATTTGTGACTGCAATGCCTATTATTCATAACCAAGAACGTGTTCGTGGAAATAATATATTATCAGGCATGATATCTTTGATATCTTTATCTTTTAAACTTGGGATTCTTAAGTTTTCTTGGATGTCTGAACATTATGATCTAGACTTCATAAAATCCCAGATGGGGAATGCAGGCTTTAGATCAAAAGAAATAAAATTGATAGGAACTCATGTGTATGAACCATTATCTAAATATTATATCCAAAACAGAGAAAAGCTCCAACACGCAATTTTAAAAGAGTACCCCTCATATGTAGAAAAAATCCTATACAAATCCATTCTAAAGATGAACGAGCTATCTGAGGAGCGAGTTATTGACTACGCAATTATTAGAGCAGATAAGTAATTCGGGGTTGATGATTGACTGGCTTAAGATTGCCTGAACGCCTTTTTAGAATGAGCATGGCTCTCAGATATAGAGTAGGAAGCACTTGTTACTGCAATTTCAAATTGGCCGCTCCATTCTATTACAAATGTAATCACCGTTTATATTTTGAAGGTTTTTCTTTTTCTCGATAATCCTATTTTAAGAGTGATATTGTAGCTGACCACTGGAATGTGGAGCTGCGCATGCATTGTCAGTTAAATTATAGGGCTTCAGATTTAAACGATTTAAGACGTAAATATCAATAGAACATATATCTATCCCGTCGAATATGGCAGAATAAGAAGTAATCGATGAGTAGCGAAAAAAGAAGGACAATGCATAACAGCTTCCTGATGAATTATTATCCTTTATGCGCTGGCAACCCAGGACCCAGTAAGCTGTTTGGCACTCGTAAAGTCATTCAGCTAACTGGGGATATTGACCGTGAGACTGGCCAAAAAACATTGAATGAAACCGGTGCACGATTTGGGATCTATGGAACAGATTTAGGTGTATCTTTTTTACATGATGGCAAGCTCTATTTTTTGTTTGGTGATACTAATAGACTTAGAGGTAAGCCCGGCCTTCCTGCAACGGCAATGCCCGGTGAGGATTTTAATGAAGCTGAGACTGATTACGATGCCATAGCCTATACAACTAGTGATCGCGCCTATGAAGGAATTAGGCTGTCGTTTAATTCCGATTTTCCTCATTTAGATCATGTCAACCAGATGACGGGCGAGCATCCAATAGAAGGCATTAGTATCGGAGAATACATGTATGTATTTTTTACCACTGATTTATTTCCTGAGGCATTCCTACCAACGCGATCTATACTTGCAAGGTCAAATGACGGCGGAATCCATTTTGGCAGACCACTCTATACTTTATCAACTGATAAATTCATTCATGTTTCAGCTCAGGTCATAGACAATCATGTGATTCAAGGATTACCGGAGAAGATGGGCGAAGGATTGCTTATCTGGGGAACAGGTGAGCATCGCAAAAGCGATATTTATCTGGCATATATCCCTTTGGCTGAAATCGGCAATCGATCCTCACTAAGGTTCTTCTCAGGAATAGACCAAGATCGAAACCATTCAGAACCTCTTTGGAGTTCAGATGAATCCTTGGCCAAACCATTATTTTCCACAGGATGTGCAGCCGAACTATCGGTCAGATGGAACTACCAACTTGAAAAGTGGATAATGTTGTATAATTGCGAATTATGTAATACTAGGGGCGTCATCGTTCGCTTAGCAGATACGCCATGGGGTCCTTGGTCTGCTCCGAAGATAATCTTTGATCCATCTGATGGATATGGCAAATTTATTCACGAGCCTGGAAAGGACATTCTTTATGATCCCACTCGGGACGGTACTGATGATAAAGGCCATGAGTATGGTCCTTACCAGATGGCCCCTTATTCGACTGGGGTCAAAGGGCGTTATACAAAGATTTACTTTACAATGTCTACTTGGAATCCTTATCAAGTCATGCAGATGTCAGCGATTATTCCTTCTGAAGAAGAAGAAAGAGATCCCAAGCCCTATGCCAATAATTTCCATGATAGAAATGATAGAAAATATGCCCATGTGTCTATCTTATTAGCACATTTAGCAAAAATCAACAATATTGACCTTAATAAAAATTCCCCGCAAGCAAGTAGCACTTACATTGCAGATCATATTGAATGGGCACAATTTCAATCATCTGATCAATTGCGTACTGAAATCAAATCCAAATTTCGGCAGTTGGTTTCTCCCCTTTCAGCTGACACAGATAAATCTGAAGTGTACATTGCCACTTTAGTAGCTATTGCTGGATTGACCCATGATTATAATACCTTTAAGAATTCAATTGATGAAACAATGCATAGAAAATGGGCTTTAAATGCTATACATACAGGACACAAAGAATGGCTAGTTTCAGAGATAGAACAGGCAGTAGATAATGAACATTTTCTCTTATCCGATGATCGTCTATGTTATGCTCATGATCCTTGCGATTCAAACGAATTCAAGTATGCACGTATGAGTCTCCTTGTATCAAACCTTGCTAATAATTCGGGGACAAAGGGAGACTTTCAAATGCATGGATTAGTAGATTGTACTTCTCATATCGCATGGGCGAGGTTCAGATCGGTAAATGAAATGCGCCAAGATCTTTTGAACAAGATACAGCAAATGACATACAATATTTCCACTACTGATTCCATAGCATACGCTTATGCGGAAATAGTTCAAACAATACTAGAACTGACGGATGATAGTGGCCTCTCATACAAAGAGGGGAATTATTCAAAGGATTATGAATGGGCTCTATCAGCTTCAGGTAATAATAAACAGGAAATAATTACGCGAATATCTCGTCTTCTTTACAGTGACCACTTCCTTATTCCATTAGGACAAAAATCTTCACAATAAGGGGCTTTTTACCTCTACTGTGAAGAAAGTGTTCTTATTTGTGCAGATCCGAATTTAGGCGATGAATCAATAGTGAAGCTGGGATCCAAATTTGCTTTAGACAAAATAATGGTAGACTAGCCGATCGCTAAAAGATCTCGGTCAACCGAACAAATTTCTCGCAAGCATACATACTAATCTTCGACACGATCTCATTATTATACGGGTGATTTAATTGACGAGTAGTAATAATATAATTATCAGAAACATCACGATAGAAGATATTCCAGGTATTATTGAGCTGCAGAAACAATCTTTTCCCCTCATGGCTAAAGATGGCCTAATTTGGGATGAATATCATCTCGAAAGTCATATCCGAATATTTCCAGAGGGACAGTTTTGCGCAGAGTTAGGCGGAAAAAAAATAATAGCCTCTTCAAGCAGCCTTGTGACTTCACTCACACCAGATTACCCAGAACACACTTGGAGGGAGGCTACGGCTAATGGGATGTTTACAAACCATACACCCAAAGGGGATAGTCTTTATGGAGCAGATATATCAACACATCCTGACTCCCGAGGGCTAGGTATTGCGACTTTACTGTATGACGCCAGGAAGGATTTGACTGTTAGATTGAATTTACGGAGGATTATCGCAGGCGGAAGATTATTCAACTACTGTGAATATGCAAAAAAGATGTCAGCCCAAGAATACGCTGAAAGGGTTGTCAAGGGCGAATTAAAGGATCCTGTTTTATCATTTCAATTAAATAATGGCTTTAGATTTATTAAAGTCCTGCCAAACTATATGAAAGATAGCCGCTCCTTGAATTATGCTTCTTTTATAGAATGGATAAATCCCAAATATGTGCCCCAAAAAAATGAGTTGATGCTTAAATGATGAAAGTAATAGACTGCCATGTTCATCTCAATCACTATGAGGGAACTAAATATGTGCCACTAGAAGAGCGAATAGAAATGTTGGTTCGTACTATGGAAGCCAATAATGTTGATCATTCGATCATCCTTTCCTCTTATAAGGTAAATCAAGATAGACCATCCACCAATCAACTGATAGAAGCGACTAAGAAATACAAAGACAAACTCTCAGTTGTAGCTGGTTTTTCAATCGACGGCCACAATGATGAGGACTTTCAAAATTGTAGGAAATGGTTCAAAGAAGGTCTGATAAGAGGTATGAAACTTTATTGCGGTTACGAGCATTACTATCCATACGATAAGAGATACCAGCGAGTCTATGATTTGTGCATAGAATTTGGCATGCCCGTCATGATACACACTGGTGATACATTTTCAAGTAAAGGGAAGCTTCGATACTCTCATCCCCTGAACGTTGACGAAGTTGCTGTGGATAATCCAGATCTGAAGATAATAATATGCCATTTAGGAAACCCATGGATTCAGGATTGCGAAGAGGTAATTTACAAAAACAAGAATGTATATGCAGACATCTCGGGTTTGGTGCTAGGCAAATTTTCTGATTATTTTGAAGATTTTATGTCAGACAAAGTCACTGAATTTTTGAACTATGTTGGTGAGCCACGATATCTTTTATATGGAAGTGATTGGCCCCTGTCCAGTATGGAATCTTATCTTAATTTCTCTGCCAAACTCAAGCTCACTGCAGACTCGCGTGAACTTTTGATGTTCCGAAATGCACAAGCTCTTTTCAAGATTTGAACATTCTATAGGTGTCTCTTGGTTTCTCTCTTCCAGTTTGCTGCTACATAAAATCTACATTTAACCTTGAAATCATATCTATGATATAGAGACAGACATCTACTCGATCCTGTGGAAAATTTGGAGGAATTGAAGATGAATGTTCAATAATCATAATCTAAACAATATGTTAGTAATGACAATATACTATCATCATTATTGAAGCGTGGTAAAAACTATGTATGAGTTCCTGAGGGATAATTTGACACTCAAGTATGAAGAGTGTAAATCGTATGGGAAGAGAAGTCAGTTTGCTTGATGCAATAAAAAGATAATTCAAATGAACGATCCATTGGGTATGCGCTTTTACATTTGGCTTTTAATTTCTTCAGTCATTCTATGATTAAATCTGATAGTTGATAGCAGTATTTTCAGATTGAGTTAGTTAGTTGTTGCACCTTGATGTATCGAGAACTTTCTTACCAACTGCTCTGCTCCTTATCATAATAATTGTATCCTGTTGGCCCACCATCAGGCAGAGTTGCCAACCAAACAGGCGTGACAGCACCTTCTTCTACTGATCTTGTAGCATTGGGCCCTCCCATATCAGTTCGTACCCATCCAGGGCATACTGCATTGACAAGAATATTGGTTCCCCTCAGTTCTGAAGCAAGCATGACTGTCAAGGCATTCAAGCTCGTCTTTGACACGGAATAAGCTGGCCAATATCCGCCAGATGAGGCCAGATATTCAAATTCGCCTGCACCACTAGAAATATTCACAATTCTACCATAACCATTTTTTTTCATAAGAGGGATGAAGGCTTTGCACATACGCCAAGCACCAATTAGATTGGTTTCCAAAGTAATCTTTACAGTTTCCAAATTCGCATTTGATGCAGTTACATCATCTTTATCGATAAGGATGGCCGCATTGTTTACCAATATGTCCAGTCTTCCAAAAGTTTTTTCAACTTTGTCCAAAATTCTATTAACACTGGCTTGACTTGAAACATCTAGTCCCATAGGGACTACTCTCTTTATCCCATCTTTAGCAAGCTTTCTTACTGCAGCTTCTCCCTTAGCTGAATTTCTGGAAGTAAGAACTACCGTGATTTGCTTCGTGGCCAGCTGCTTGACAATCTCAAGACCTATCCCTCGGTTGGAGCCAGTTACGAGAGCCACATGTTCCTTCATATCCTTCACCCGCTTCTCTCGCCATAGTAATTGTTAAAGATATTGAAGAAGTAGCATGCAATCTATCCCTGGGTAGAGAACCTGATCTTTGTAGGGATTAGATAGAAATTCCTTGATCCGAGGGCTGGTCTAACAGTCCCTTCAACACATTCTTTGGTGCAGTTCAAATAATCACATGCCGCACTGTTTACTACATCCTCAAATAATAGCATCATCATTGATACTTGACACACATGGGAATGAAGGCTGCAGATATCCAAAAGGAGTTGAAGAGTATAGCCAACCCAGACAAAGCAGAAATACTGCAGCGGTTCTTCAAAACAGGGCCAGGTCACTACGGCGAAGGTGATATCTTCATAGGCGTTATGGTACCCC
>DATAAU010000153.1:0-4318 GCA_036259955.1 Nitrososphaera sp.
GATACGTTCTGCATTCGCTAAGTTGATAGGCTTTCCGTTATAGTCTTTATCAGATACACTAATTTCTGTCTGCAATCCATAGTTCATTAGTAAAGAGCTTGTATGCCCGCTGCCACGGATGTTTTTCAACCTATCATCTGAATTATTCGAATGAGTCTCATGGCCGCAATAATCCATCTTCTCAAGCACCACATAGCCACAGGATTGGCAGATATACTCACCATGATAGACATCAAAGATAATACACGAGCTGCATTCGGGGCAGGAGGGCTTCGCGTCCTTATCATTTTTAATTTCTTGAGCAAACAGAGTGATCCCTGGCTCCATTCCTATAAATGCCCCCATTTGCAACTTTCGACATCTAACATCAGGCGGATGGATGAGGAAGGCTCCCCGCTGATACTCACCAATTGACGTATACTTCTAAGCGAATCTGCTGGAATTATCATGAGATTCATTTACAGGTAGAATTGTATTATACATAACTTATACTTCAATGTTTTATAAATTTAACCTAGCTCTAAATTATCGTTCATATCAAATAGATATATAATTCTCTTCTAAGACTTTTTTCTGGGCTGGTCCAATTCCGAGCGGCGTATAGCGACTGATAATCACCACTTGATAAAAGTTAACTATCAAAGTTATTAAGATCATGGGTGCTGCACGATGATGAATTGCGTACAAGATACAAGTTTACGAGGGATAGACAATGTCTAGATCGCTAGCGATCCTTATTTTCTGGGCACTGGGCTTTACAATAGGTTCTGCAGGATATATTATGGTCCCAAACGCAGTATCATGGTTAGGCAACATATTGCCTGAAATCGTGGTCAATCAAGCAGTGCTGGGCTCTATTTTAGCGGGTGTAGTCGGCTCCGCAGTTACCACATTCACCGTTATAACTTGGGCAAACAAGAGTTCATAATTTTTATTTTTAGATTTCTTTTAGATTTCTTTCTTTGCTTCTTTCGACCAATATTTCCTATACCACATGTCATGTATGATAGACACAGTTGTCTTGGCTATTTGTCACTACACCTTTTCAGTGTTTGAAAGCATCAGACGGGGACTTGGCATACGATGTTGGATTCATGTTGACTTCTGTTTCATCAGGGGGCATAGCAGGATTCTTGATTGGATATGCTTTGAAAAAAGGAATAAAGATCATACTGGGCATAGCAGGGCTTTTTTTAGGAGCTTTGGCATATCTGAACTACAAAGGATTAGTAACCGTTGATTGGGAGAGAATCGCATCCGTATCTAATAAGGCGATTTCGGAATTATCTTTGGACAGCGCCAACTATGCCTCTTCGGTAATGGATAGCCAAGTAGTGCCAACTATGATGAACTTTGGAGTACCCCTTACGGGCAGTTTTGCAGCAGGTTTCATCGTGGGTTGCCTCAAAGGGTAGCAACCAAAGTCCTAACATTGCCGGGCACAGGGCTAGATTGTTTAAAATCATTGTACATACGTTCGGAAATTAGTCGCTTGGATAATGTCTCACAGAGAATCTTACTTCTGTGATCAAGCTTTTTACCAATTTTGCAGAGGTATCTTGTCAATGCATACAAGAAACCCGAAATACATTGTCATATTAATGGCATTTAAATGAAGCTTATCTGCCTCAGTCATAGCAGCAATTTCTTAGTTCATAGGAAGAACTCCGAATGCTCGTGCTCATTAGCTAGTAAAAGACCGATAGTCAAAACTATTAGGCTTTAGTGCAAAGAGACTCAGCAAGTAGGCATTAATATGCCAATAGTAACTGTTCATTTTGTAAAGATTCCTTTAGAATACCAGTATTAACTAATGAATGAATAACTTATGCATGTTTGTAAGCGTCGTATGTGACAAATGCAGTTCCATAGTATACAAGATGAAAGCACTGCGCTCTGTAAGGGAGATCCTCAGTCACTCGAGCAATCGGTGTACAAGTTGCGGTGCCCCTCTGAGCCTAGGAGAGTTTCTAATAAGAGCTTCAAAAACATGAGGTCGATAAAGCATCCGGGACTGACAAAGGCTCAGTTTTTTTAATTTAAGTCTTTGAAAAGAGCCAAAGGAACTCTCCATCTTTATAATGCTAGCTCATTGCTCTACGTAATTGAAGATATGGACGGTCGTCCTTTGCTACTAAAAATAGAGTTCGTAGTTAGATGTATAGAATTAAACATTACCTCATGCAGTTAGAAAAAAAAATATTGCCCGATCCAGCTTCAGATGAGATAAACCAATTCTGTTGTTTTTGAGCCAAAGTTGTCAGTGCCTGTATATAGAGTATTTCACAATAGGCACCTTAATAGTGATTTGCACCTAGTTGCTTCTAGTTGGTTCTAAAAATTCCCCCCTGCTATGACAGCCCCATTGCGTGCAGTTTGGACGGCGACCACAACAGATATCGAACCTGCAAAAACATTTTAGGGGTGTACAACCAACAATAGCCGTTGGATCCAAATACTAAAAGATTCCTAAAAGTTCAGCTGATGTGGATCGCGATTTCAATAGGTATCAGCCTTGCGCTTGCCTTTCTTCTACCTTTTCCGTTTGATATTATCGCTATAATAGCTGTCTTCCTCAGCATTAATTATTTTATTCGGCAAAGACAGATGAGAAAAATGGGCCTCAACGCATGGAGCTTTTTTGGTTCTGCTCCAGGCTCAGGGAAGCAAGGTGTCAACTATTATTGTATAAATTGCGGAACTAAACACAATCAGGCGGCCTGTCCCAATTGTGGTTCAAAGTTGAAAAAGGCTGGATTTTGATCAGGTAGAACAAAAAGACACGACTCTTAGGGGATTGTCAACTAGAGTTTAGAAGCTTTATGCAGGAATTCAATAGGCATATGCACCATCTGCGGGCCGGCATTGATTACATAGTGTTCTTGTCTTGTTATTTTCAGTTTTTATACTCTTTACTTCAACATTTTTCAATCCGCATTGCTCACACTGTCCTATCATTTTCATTTAAGACAAAGCATCCCATAAGTCTTAAATCTTTTTATCCATCAGAAGTCTTTAGTGCTTCCTCAGATATTATGTCGAGGCAGCACCAAGTAAGAAGAAAAAGGAGGATTATGTGCGAGAGCCGAGCAGAACTGTCTACATCTTTACACTTTACTAGATGGTAAGGAGGACGCCTATTGCCGAGATCAAAGAGACTATTCGGCTAATGTTTCGTTGATGCTGGAGCCTAAAATGAATCGATTATATACAAAAGATATTACTCGGACTACAGAGGCAGTATTTTATTGTGTAGATATGTCAGGGGATAGGCCACTAAGTGTTGAGCCAATGAAAAATTAGATTCTTAAGGAATAAGGAGAGTGGGTTCCATAGTTCGAGGTAAAGACAAGATTACTTACCGCAACTAGAGACTATGGGCGATTAATGAATATGGAACTTAAATTTTGCACCTCAAAAAAAGGAGGTAATAATAATTCAAGTACACGAAGACTAGTAATAGTATTTGGAATCAGGTAAAGACTCAATTTCTGAAATCAGCTCCCATACCGATTGGTAACGTCTTTCAGCATCAAGCTCAAGCATCTTCAAAATACATTTATCTAGTTCCTTAGTGATGGTTGGGTGATATTTTGAAGGACGGTCTACAACTTTTGATCTTTTCAAAGTGCTGTCATTTTGGTCATAGATAGGCGGCCTCCTGCCTGTCATCATTTCATAGAATATAACTCCTAAAGAATAGATATCTGCCCGGCCATCTATGTTATCGAAAGTAAACCACTGCTCAGGGGCACAGTAACCAGGCGTGCCTCCTATCAGTCCTGCTGAGGCAGTGAGAGCAATAGATTTTCTTCCTATATCTCTGCCTAGACCCCAGTCCGTTATTTTTATTTCAGCCTTAGCTTTGCTTGTATACATAATATTGTCGGGCTTTAAGTCGCGGTGGTATATCCCCGCGCTATGAGCCTGAGCAAGTGCATGACAAGCAGGTAAAATCACTGTGTTGATGGTCCAGTTTCTATGGAATACATAGGACTTCTGAAATTTATCATCCATATGACTTCTTAGGGAGCCTCCTACCAGGTATTCCATAGTATACCAGGGACTGAAGTCAGGAGGGTCGCCGCCAAGGTTCCATTCAAAAATCTTTACGATATTAGTATGATCTAGCTGAGCAAGTATCTTTATTTCAGTTTCAAATCTCTGTTTGTTGACTGTACTAAAATCCCGTAACAGTTTCATGGCATAGGTATTGCCATCGCTAGCTCGAACTTCATAAACATTTCCAAAGCCCCCAGAGCCAAGTCTCCTGATTATCTGGTACTTCATCTAACTCACAACTTCTCTATTTATGATT
>DATAAU010000154.1:0-5258 GCA_036259955.1 Nitrososphaera sp.
TAGGATGAGAATGCATTTCAGATTTTGTGCCCTGTTTGATTCGGACTTCTAGGACTCGTACTGCGTCATTTTCTAGCACAACCTTATAGCTGTCTGGTGCTACTTTAACAGCGTCATCATGATGTGTCATAGGCTTTCCTGACTCTGGGTAAAACTTAAGCATTGCTGCGGTCGTGGGTTCAAATCCCACCACCGTCCCCTTTTTATTATTCTGGTAAACTACGGTATTGTTCTGATCTTGTTTTAGAAAGTTGTCGGAAAAAATTGTTAACAAGCATAATCTTTTGTTATCTCCTTTTGTCTCTTTCTTTTTAACCTTCCAAGGACCCCACCCACCTTTATTGCTCTTGGAGGCTAGACTAGAAAAGTAATAATAGAGAAGAAGACCAGCATCCTGCTTCTTGGTACGCCTTATGATAAATAACGTGAGCCTTTAATCTGCATGCTCCTCAAGGAATACTCTTATAACCAAACCAATGACACAACTTTTAGCGATACAAGTTGAGCGGGAAAGACGAGATAACCTCGGCGATGGAGCATTTTGAAAAAATGCATGAAAAGTACCTTCCAAAGGTTGACCGCAGATTAGTAATCGATTTATTTTTGCGTCTGCGGGAAAATCCAAATGATAAACCAATGTATACCCTCGAAACTTTCACAGAGGAAGGAACTAATAGCGAAGAGATCAGAAACGATGTAATCCAAAAGACAGGAATGGCTCCTCAATTCTTTGATAAGGGGACTCATATTGTTGTGCATCATAAACTGGATTACGATTTACTAAAGTACATTAATGACCATCCAAAGGTAATAGAAATTAGAGGAACATACATGGGTAGTATGGCGTCGATAGGTGCTTCGTATGAATCGTCAGCAGACACACTCAGAGGCGAGGGATAGTGATAACCCTAATTGACACCGCTACAGAAGGTAATTAATCTACTAATAGCAATCGTAAGGATGGGGTACGATAAAAGAAGCCTCAAAGCATTAGCATCAACAACACGTCTGCCTTCTCAAAATCTTCTGTTGAATGTATATAGCTCTACAGCAAATACAAGGAAAAGTAGACCGGGTTGGGATTTGAATAAAACATTTTCCTCCCTTCCTAGTTGCTGACTGTTTTGAAGAAAAGAGCAGAGCCTATAAAGCTGGTTGTGGTCGTGGGTTCAAATTGTACCATCCAGTCCGCTTTTATCACTCTAGTAAAATACGGCATTGTTTTGAGCTTAATTGAGTATTTGTCGGACAAAACCCGCCAGGATATCCAAGGAAGATTTGCGATTAAGAGTAAATGGCAATGAGCACACGATAAGGTCATTGCAAAGAGAAAAAAGAGGATGTGGGGTGTTCATCGCCCATCTGTTGTTTGATAAGACATTACAAGACTGCTGATGAGACTCTCCAATGTCATTGATGTTGTTAAGCTGTTGTATTCATTAGCGAGTCTTACTGTGTAGGAGCAGCAGGAACAACTCCATTGTTGCCAACTCCGCTTTCCCACTCCCATAGTATTACACTAGTCTCTCCATTTGGCTGCATGTCACTTATCCCTGCTACTATTGTACCGTTCAATGGTGCAAGCGTACCAGTTGAGTCTGTTTCAATTAGTGCCATTGTAAGCCCCTTTCCTTCACCAGCTGTTGCAGGATCAAATTTTGCAATTTCATAAAATGTGGCTGTTGCAGTCTCGCCCTGTTCAGTCGTAAGGGTTTCCTCTGCTTGAACACTGTGTGTCTCAAGTGCAATAATCGCAGTACCATTGGTTGTAAAGTTGATAGTATCTGTGGTGTTTGGAAGAGTCCATGTGCCATTTCCAGAGAATGTTGCACTTATGTGTGTCTGATTTATTGGAATCGCGCTTGTAGTTGTTGTCTGTTCTTGTATCACAGGCTGAGGTGATAACTGTATTCCCGATGATGAGTTGGAAGCAGTTGTTGTAGTGGTGCTGCTAGGTGTGGAACCTGCTGTAGTATTATTTCCTTCTTGAGCAAAGGCAATAGTCATTGGTGCCGTGGTAGAACCAACAAAAACAAAGCCGCTTCCTGCTAGCAGAATTGAGGATATGATGAAAATGCTCGGACCCCAACTCCATGCAAAAGATGTTTTTTTTCCTTCTCTTCTATTGTTACTGATTGACATTTGCAAGAGATTGTATTCTATGGTTGTGATTTAAGAGATTGGAGATTGTCTTCTAATACTTCCTTACTTAAATTTCTTAGCCTGTAACAAAGAAGGTTCTTTTTTGACTCACCAAACACAAACAACTTGAAGTATTCAATCTCTCTGAAGTCGCCTTTGTGTGATGGTACATATCGCTTTTTTTGCTGCTTTTCCCTTATTTTACTCTTGAAAAGTGCTTCCAACACACTATAGGGAAATTCTTGAAAGCTAATGGGCTGGGGTCGTCGATCCAAATCCCATCTCACCCAGTCCACTTTATCAGTCTGGTTAGTTACGGCATTAAAACGGGCTTGATTTTAACAATTGTCGGATGGTTCATCAGCAATGCGAGGTTGGGGATAGGAGATAGTAAGAAGACTACTGTACCATCATCAACAACAACATCAGCAGCAAAGCATACATGAATGACTAGTATTTGTATCTAGAAGAGATAAGATAAAAAAAATAAAAAATAAGAATTGTTGATATTGCGCGCTCTTAGAGTTGTTACTGTCCTTCTAATGGGGCAATAGGTGCTGTAGTGTCGGTAGTGTTTGTAGCTGCTTCCGCGCCACCCGCTGCTCCTGCTCCAACTGACGGGACGTAGTGGCAACGCATATCATCTAGCGCCATGCCAAAATCACACTTTATTTCCACGAGTTGGCCTTGTGGTGTATTGTTCTCGGCTTCGCCAATAACCCTTCTAAGTTCACTTGTGATTCTTTCGGTTATCTGCTCTGGTGTTGCAAATGGGTTGGGAAGAGTTGCATCCTGAGCAGCACCAGTAGTAGTACCTGCCCTTACATATCCTATGGTTGGAGAGTTTCTAAAGTCGTCTGTAATGGTAGATATGATTAGACCCTCTGATGTCCTTACGGCACTTCTTTCTCCTACAACTCTATAAGTTGTATCAAAGCTGCCAATATTGGACGAGCCACCAGATAAGAGATATGAGTTCGTGCCATGCTTCGTTATGTGTATAGTCTGCTGCTGCCCTGTTGTTTCGGTTGTTGTTGTTGCCAGTGTTGCATGGACGGTAGCATTTGGAAAGGCTATTGTTGTGGCTGCTCCAACTACTACTATTGCTGTTATTACCGCTTTGATGTATGATTTTATTATAGTCATGTCTGATTACCTTTGTCGATAATACTTTTAAACGTGTAGTCTCAAAACCCAGAATTTCTTATAAGAAACTCTAATTGGACAATTTCTGTCATTATCATACAAATAGCTAAATTTTTATTGCAACAGGAGAGAAATAGAATTTGAAGTCTTTTCCTAGCTGTCTCATTGATAGTTAATAAAATCTATATTAAAAATATGCTTCGGTAGTAGGTTCAAATCCAACCCCTCCATTTTCTTACTACTCTGAACTACGGCATTAGAATAATCCCATTTGATAATTGTTCGACAGAATGGCTCTGTATAACATCAAACGAAATGACTGAGCCTACCTGATGGGCTACTAAAAACGCTGCTCAAGCCGCTGAGAGTTAGTCCAGAACTCTTCATAGGTATGTGAATAGATTTCGATCACGTTCCCAAAGGGATCTTCGCAAAAACAAAACTTCTTGTCCGAACCAGGAGCTAGTTCCATTACGTCAGTTCTTCGCTTACCTCCAGTTGATACTATTTTATCTGCAAGCCCTTCAATGTTTGGTTCAGTTAGACAAATATGAGAATATCCTGTTTTCCAATACTCAAAATTATTCTCTTCAGGACGTAACTCTGAAGCAGGTTCAATGAATTGAAAAAGCTCAATTCCAATACCATTTGCAGAAACCATATGACAAAACTTAAACTTTCCAAGTTTAGGCCCAAAGATTGCTCTTACAAGTGCAGCAAGATGAGGATCATAGTTTTTCTCTTCCTTTTCATAAGTAGTTACCTCTGTAGGTTCAACCAAAAGAGTCATTTGAATTACATCTCGATACCATCTCATTGCAGAGTCTATGTCAGTAACAGATACACCAACATGGTTGAATGCTCTTGGTGGTGTATGCATCGGGAGAATAAAAACAACTGTGTATTAAAAATTTGCTAAGTCAGTGAGAGCGATATATAGTGGAGGAGCGAAGAAGAACGAAGAGAAAAAGTCATCAAAATTCGAGATAAGGGCGACAATAACAGCGAAGAAGTCATTATTACAAGGTCACCATCAGATGATCAAGAAAAAAAGAACAATGGAGCGAATAAGGGAGAAGAAGTCTGTTAAACCTTGACGCTAACCTTGGTGCTTGGCAGTTTTAATCATCCGTATGTTTCGATGGTATGATCCATAGCAGTTTGATCTATACAGTGCGTGGTTCAACTGAGTTACTCCTATAGAGAATAAGAGGGGAATCAGCCTAAGAAAATTGTTGCTCCGGTCGCAGGTTCAAATAATCCCACACTTCTGTCCACTTTGATCAATCTATGAAATTACGGCATTTTTCGAGATTGTTTTAGGTTATTGCTGGACAAATTCAGCAGCTGCTAAAGCAAGAAAATAATTCTGATACGCTGGTACTTGATATTTTAGAAATTAAAGAAGTATTTAGAGCAGCTGAAAGGGTGCTTATGTAATCATTAATTCTCTTATGACCACTGCACAACGAAAGCTTTGCCTATTTACCTATGATGCACTTTGTCTAGAACCAATAGCAAATCTGCAACCTACGTATCAAGGACTCCTCATAATGAATTGGATTCTCAAAAACATAGATCTGGCATGGCATTTTCGCAAAGATGCATTCATTGAGTTATCTTCTGAGATTCTCTAATAACTTTGACAATTTTAACCGACATCTCACACTTGGTCTATGACTAATCTGCATTTTGTCCATACCTATTAGGTATAGCCTATTGTGTAGATGTGAACTATTACGTCATGATGAAAGGCAAAGAGTTACGTCTGGGTATAATAGGTACTCTGTTTTGTTAAGCACCCTTGACTATCTGAATTTTATGTCCCGAAGAGAAGTGCTAACTGTTCCCGTTTTGGGATGGCGGGATGGGCAGTAAGCACTTACCCCTCGGGGGATTTTGCGATGACATGCGTGGCTTATAAGGTTACTTCAGTTACGCAAGTTTCGTAAAAGAAAAAGCGGGGGCAT
>DATAAU010000155.1:0-6674 GCA_036259955.1 Nitrososphaera sp.
TTTTCGGTAACAAGTTACCGCAGTAGCAGTAGTGTACCCAACCAGAGCGGTATGTGAACCCATTAGTAAGATGGGGTCGGTGGGATTCGAACCCACGACCTCCAGCGCCCCAGGCTGACATCCTGCCAAGCTAGACGACGACCCCCTCCCTTTCCTTGGTTGCAACAACCCCTTATATACTGTAAAAATTTCCACTCCTTCGTAGGAGCTCCAGTATATTGAGACTAGTACAATAACAGATAACCGTAATCTCCATAATATATCGATCAGACTGCCTTCATCTTGCTAAAGGAATATACACCAAACGCTCCAAGTGCAGCGGTGTAACCGACCAGAATTGCGAGGTTAAGTTCGACTCCATAATTACTTGTACCAAGCATCAGATTCCTCAAAGCGTCCACCCCGTATGTCGCAGGATCTGCAGCCGTTAGAACTGAAAGCCATTCTGGTAACTTGTCAATTGGAAAGAGAGCACCCGACAGAAAGAATAGTGGAAATGCGACAAAGCTGACGATCATCTGAAAACCCTCAAGGCTGTACATATAGCTGCCAAGTGCTAGTCCCAGCGATGTGAGACCAAATGACATCAGTAGCACTACTGCTACAGCTTGCACAAGCGAAAGTGGAGTAAATGGAATTCCCAGACCTGCTCCAATCACAAGAAGTATTGCTGCTTGAATAAGTGAATTAGTCATGCCACCCAGCGTTTTGCCTATAAACACTGTGGCCCTGCTGACCGGTGCTACCATCACGCTCTTCAAGAAATCAAATTTGCGATCCCATATTATATACGATCCATAAAACACTGAAGTAAATATTATAGACATACTCACTATGCCTGGGAAAATGAATTGCTGGTAGTCAACGCCGGGCGGCAACTCCGAAGGTGATGCAGAACCCAATCCCGAACCGATGACAAATAGCCATAGGACGGGAGTAAATGTTGACGCAACAAGCCGGCTCCGCTCCCGCAAAAAAACCTTGAATTCGCGGAGCCACAATGCGTACACTTTGGAAAAGTGATCCTGTATGCTAATCATATTTTGCATATCTCTCTGCAAAACCTCCTTCTGGCTCTTCCTTAATGTTGCGACCAGTCAAATGTATAAATACGTCATTGAGCGTGGGGCTAGCAGACTCTGCTATCTCTGCATCGACATGTCGCAGAAGGATAGGTAGATCCCGCTTGGCATTGTTTACGGTTACTACCAAAAACCCATCGCTTTGCTCGACCTTGCGAACAAAGTCAAGGCGGGTGATTTTATCAGGATTGTAGTGTGTCTTTATCCTGATGATATCTCCTCCAAGCCCTGCCTTCAATCCTTTGGGTGTGTCAAGGGCTACTATTCTTCCCTTGTCAATTATGCCAATTCTGTCGCAAAGAATGTCAGCTTCTTCCATGTAATGTGTCGTCATAATTACCGTCATCCTTTCCTCTTTTACAAGACGCTGAATGTACTTCCACATAGTCTCCCTACTTGCTGGGTCGAGTCCCAGCGTTGGTTCATCAAGGAATATTACCTTCGGTTTGTGAAGTAATCCGCGTGCGATTTCCAAGCGCCTCCGCATGCCACCAGAATATGTCTTGACCTGATCGTGCATGCGCTCAGTTAGTCCAACTAGATTGAGCACTTCATCCATTCTCTGCTTCCTTGTGTTGCGCGGAATACTATAGAGCATGGAATGTAGTTGCAAATTTTCGTAGCCTGTGAGCATATCATCGCTGCTTGGAGCCTGAAAAACAATTCCAATACTTGAGCGCACCTTCGCTGGCTGGCAGACAATGTCATAGCCATTAATAGTAGCGCTACCCAAAGATGGTTTCAACAGTGTAGCAAGCATATGTATAGTAGTTGTCTTGCCAGCCCCATTTGAGCCCAGTAGTCCAAAAACCTCATTTTCATAAATATCAAGTGTAAGGTTATCTACTGCTATGTGACTGCCATACTTCTTGGTCAGGCCCCTTATCTTTATCATCGAACAGTTACAGGATGATTTTCAGATTCAGGTATATTATGCCTTCATGCTTTTCCACAGGGACAAAAACAAAAAATGAAAAGAAAAACGTCACTTGCCTCCTATCTTGAACATCTTCGTCCCGCATACGGTGCAGATGCCTTGAGTCGCCGGCTTGCCGTTTTTCATTGTCACTTTTTTCTCATCTTTCATCGTCCTCTTGGCTTTACATTTGACGCAATATGCCTCTGTTGCCATGGAGCCCTATACTGGAGGGGGTAAAAGAAGCTTTCCTCGTGCAATGGCTATGGCTATAGCTCGGGAACCAACCAATCAATTAAGGCATCGAGTTCTTCACAGCTTATTGTAACTCTAATTGGTCCAAGTGGCGATTCCTGCTCATCCTCTATTACCGCTGCAATGCCTGATGTGGCAGCCTGCTTGTTAAGTAAAAACCAAGTGCTATCGCCTGCTCGGTTGTCCAAAAGCATTCTTCTTAGCACCCCCATTGCAGACCTTGAACGAATCTGCTCGTACAATATGGAAAGAGAATCGCTTCCAACTGCTCTGCCGACAACCCTGCTTCTAAAAGATATCTCTGGCGAACACCTGGTAAATATATTTGAAATCGCGTCAATAACTTTTTGTGTATGCTCTGATGGGTTGACAGTTGCCTCTACTTTCAGGTCAATCTGTGACGTAATAGGGGGTTTTCTCAAGTATATTTTTCACTTTATTTCATCAAGCCATTCTTTGATAATGCTATAGGCTTGCAGCTTTAGTTGTTCTAGTGTCAGATCGTTGTTGGATATCATCTCATTTGCAAGTGCAATTGCCTCACTAACTCCCACCGAGAGTTCACGCTTGTCCCTTCCAGAAAATTCGCCGTTATCTGAAGGTGCATCCGCTCTGCCTCTTTTCCTAAGATGCTTAAACCGTGTGTCCTGTGATGCATGGATTGCAAGGAGTCTTACGTGTCCAACCTTCTTTAAAACTTCAACTTCTGCTACGCTGCGTATACCATCAACTACCACATTGCTAGAGTTGTTGTTGTTGTCGTCTCTTGCCAGCTTTTGTAGCACGATTTGGCCCACTGCTCCTGGCCCTAGATCCTGCCTTAGTTTGAGCATCATCTTGCCAAGGTTCACGTCGGTAGGCTCAAGACCTTGCCTTTTCGCCTCTTCTCTTATTACATCGCCCATGGTCACAACCATAAAGCCCTTTTCCTTGAGAAAACAAGCAACTGAGGACTTGCCTGCTCCAGGCATCCCTGTGAGACAAACAATGAGTCTTTTAGACATATGGTGTCATTCGGCAGAAAGATCCCAGTAGTTGGCATCCTTGAACTCTTCCTTTGGCTTGCCTAAGGCTTTCCACTCTTTAAATGACTTTGGATACAGCTTGACGTTTTTAAAACCTGCCAGCTTGAGCGCGTAAAATGTTAGGCCTGAGAGCGTCCCAACACTTCCACAATATGTAATTATCTCAGAATCATTTGTTATGCCACGGTTTTCAATGAGCCTCTTTAGTTCTTCAGCTTTGCGTAGTATGCTCTCCTGTGAGCCCACCATTGTATAAGGAATATTTTTTGCGCGAGGTATGTGCTCTGTTAGGTAGTTCAATCGTTCCCTTGAATCTACGAGCAATGTGCCCGACTTGGACTGTGTGGTTGGTGGTGCTGTTGTTGCTGCCTCGACATATGGGGCATCAGCATACATGTCACTTCTGATATTGATTGAATGCTTTACCTTTGGAAAAGTGCGTTGTTGATTTTCAGTTTCAAGACCAAGCTCCTTCCATTGCTTAAACGTCATCTCTAAAAGCGCAGTGTTGTCGTGTCCGACATATTGAAACGTCCAGGCTACTCTGGCTGCTAGCGCGCCAAATGTATCGTCATAAACCACCACTGGAGTTGTATCCGATATGCCAAGCTCTTCTAAAAAGGCAACTATTTTCTCGGGTTGATCATTTTCAAGAACTCGTGCAAGAGGCAATGATACGGCAGTAGGTATATGCTCTCTCTGATAATCTTCCGCCTTGCGTACATCGACTATGCGGACTGATTTTTTTCTGCGTATGAGCGATCGAAGGGTATCGACATCGCATACTATTGGAAGCTTGAAATATTCTTTTTCATCTGAAGATTTAGCTTCCTTTTTCTTTCTCGCGGCTACCGACGACGACGACGCTGTCGCAGCTGTCGTCAAGCAGCGCATTCTCCTCTCGCAGTCTTGGCAATAAAGCGTGAATCACTGCCATAATCTTGATAAACATCGGGATTCTGTTCCGGAGAAGGCAGCCGTGTCACCTCTGCAAGGGCTGCTTTCATATCTTCGATGTTTTTGATGCTTCCAGACCCTTGGCCCTTTACCAAGCGGGTAATCCACTGGTGCAACGTTTCATAATGGTTCTTATCCTCTGCGTCATCATCCCCCCTGCCACGACCATCTGAAGGAGAAGGAGCTGCTGCTGCCGCTATTGCAACTTGGCCTCCTCTTTCATTCTTGTACAACTCTATTATCTTCAAAGTCGTGTCAATTACCTTCTTTGATGGCACTCGCATTATAGCCCTTCCTAGCTCACCCGCCTCGCCGGCACTACCACCAAACAACATAGTGTACGTTGGAGTCATAGTGTTGTTCATTCTTGTCGCTCCGCCAAAGAATCCAATGGTTGCAATTTCGTGCTGACCGCAGGAGTTGGGACAGCCGCTTATCTTGATGGTTGCATCTCGCAAGGAATCATCGGTATCAAGCCCTAGCTCTAGGAACTTGCGCTGAACTTCCTTTGCAAGTCTGTGTGAATTAGTGATTGCAAGGTTACATGATGTCGTCCCAGAGCAACCAACAGCAGATGCAATTGTCAGGGCACCGGGGTTTGCAAGGCCAGCTGATGTAAGTCTTTCATAAAGGTTTGGAAGGTCTGTTTGCCGCACATAGCGCAGGGCAAAGTTCTGTTGTGGCGTGTTTCTAGCCACACCTTCTGCAGAATAGTCGCGAATAGCCGAAGCAAGTACCCGTAGCTGGCTTGCTGTAATATCTCCAGCTCCTAGAGTAATAAACACAGTAGAGTATCCTTCCTGTTTTTGAGTGACGGCATTAGTATGGAGCCACCGCTCAAAACCTGGGTTATGCTTTGTAACATTCCCATTCAACATTGGCAATTTTGTAGTCGTCATCATCCTCCTCTCCCCTGTCGCCTTTGGTAGCAACCTCGTCTCCTCATGAGATTTAACATCAAAGAGTTGCTCTGTCGAATATGAAGTTGTCATTTCTACTATCGAGCGCTCTTTGAGGACCATCTTTTGGAATTTCTCCCAGCCCATCTCGTGTACCAGATATCGCATTCTATTCCTTGCCATGTTTTCACGATTGCCATGCCTATCAAACAACCTAATTGTTGCCATGCATGTTGCAAGTACTCTGTCTTCAGGAGTGAAGTCTTCAAGCAAATGCCCTATAAAAGATGCAGCTCCTAGTCCACCGCCAAGGTAAATCTTGAACCCTCTGATCGTATCGCTTCCCTCAATTTCTTCCTCGGTAGTCTGAGTTGATTGCGATGAAGAAGATGAAACTTTTTTTATTGCTGGCACAAGTCCGATATCTGCTATCCTGACCATGCCATGGCTATCGCAGCACGAGAAATTTATTTTGAACTTGCGCGGAAGGTTCTGACACATTGGGTTGCGCAACAAGAACCTAGCGATTGCTTTGGCATAGGGAGTAGCGTCAAATGCTTCGCTGGGGCATACGCCTGCGAAATGGCTGCACATAACATTTCTAACAGTATTTCCACATGCCTCTCTGGTTGTGAGGCCGACTTCTACTAAGCCTCTCATAACCTCACTAACATCTTCGAGCTGAACCCAGTGGAGCTGAATATTTTGACGAGTCGAAACATGAGCAGAGCCTATCGAGAATGCCTCGGAGAGGTTTGCGATTTTCTCAAGCTGATCTGGTGTTATTTCGCCGCCAGGTACTTTTATTCTGATCATGCTGTAGTCCATTCTAAGACGCGATCCGTAGGCTCCATGCTGTAGCCTGAAACGTCGAAAGTCATCATCTGAAATCTTGCCTTGTCTAAATAGCCTTACATTTTTAGCAAATATCTCTGTTTCCTCTTCTCTGCCCCATCTTGGGTTGGGCTTTGGAGTTGCTGCGTTGGACTTGACAGAAGCAGCATCTGCTCTAGGTTTCCTCATTATGATCGATAGAAAATGGATATATTTCAATTCATATATTTTTTGTGGATATAGGAGATTTTGGCAGCACTTCTTGAAGGTAGCGGCAATATGAGACAGTCAGTATTATTTTCTTAGCTTTTCGCAATGAAGCTGCTGCGTCTTTTTTTGAGCAGGGAGTCTGTGTAAGTACTAATAGGATATGGTATATGCGAGGGCAACAGATGCAATTGTATGTATGAATGTTTCTTATTATAAACTCATGATCTATTTGTTGTACCATGTTTGTCTGCGAGAATATAAAGGCGTATAGCCTCATGATAATCAAAAAGGACCTGAAATAGGCCTAGACTATGCTTTTGGAGCTTTAGCAAAAGGTGCTGGATGTCTGCAATAGACAATGACATACATTCTCAATATGCAAAAAATGATGCTAGAGTGATAATCTATGTTTTCTGGTTACGCTATTATATATCCTTAATGGATTTAAGTCACTTGAACAAGTTCTGAGTGATGAAGGGAGAATTATCTTGAGAAC
>DATAAU010000156.1:0-4529 GCA_036259955.1 Nitrososphaera sp.
TTTTAAAGTCCCTAGAATAGACAGGGTAGCAAGGCGTGCAGCTTGATAGGCTTGTTCTAGTGTGACATCATTGCTGCCAACCTTGCCGAATGGACCTGCAATTGAGCCATCGGGATTCTGAGGTCCATGTCCTGAGATAAAAGCTCTATTGCCTCGAACACGAATCCACGATGGAGGCATTTTCATGTCTGGGGAACTTTTGATAGGTTCAGGAGGACTAAGGTTAAGTGCCTTCAACTTTTCTTCCACCATTGATTGAACTTTTTTGCAGGCATGTGGTTGTTACTGTTGTTTTTAGACATTACTGCGGTTAGACATAATTCACAGATTTAACCGTGCTTAGGTATTGATCTATTAATGCACATCTAATAAGAAGACAGCTTTACTGCGATTTATATAAAATTAAGCGAGTATGGTAGATATATACCACTATTACTCTTCTTCCTTTTTCCCAGGGTTGTCACTTTCCTCTTCTTCGTCCTCGTCTTCCTCTTGTTCCACTTCCGCTTCCACAACAGAAAAACCAAGTTCCTTGGCTTTATTTGCAAGCTCCGACATTTTTTGGACTACTGTAGCTCCATCTTCTTCATCTATTGTTAGCTCCAATTCTACTTCAAACACCATGTTATATTATCACTAATCCATGCGAGGCATACTACATAAATATGCATTATATTGCACAGGTGCTCTTGTCATTGACGCTGTACAAAGGAACCCACAGGGTTGTCAACAATATATTATATGACTCTAGCAGAAGACGATCTGGCTCATTATTATCTACAGACCCACTTACAAACTCTCAAAATAGTGTCACGTCGTCAGCTTTGGTATAGAAAGAGCAAAATATTATTTTTACCTGCGTTGGCAACAACGCTTAATCCATAATAAAAAATTAATTCTGTAAAAAAGAAGAAAAAAGGGGTTTTGTTACCGTGAAGCCATGGCGATTCTTTCTTGCTCATTCTTTTTCTTAATGGCATGACTTGCCATGTCGTTATTTGCAGCCAAGATGATTTCCTTGGCAAGCGCCTCTTCTATGGTCTGAAGGCTTGAATACGTTGATTCTCTCACACCTTCTGCGATAAATCGGAGTGCAAGATCGACCCTGCGCAGAGGAGCCACATCAACCGATACATGGTAGACGACACCACCATAAACGATGCGAGTAGTGTCCTCATTTGGTGAAGAGTTCTCAATCGCCCTTACCAACAGATCTACAGGATTCTTGCCAGTTTCAAGGTGTATGATTTCAAATGCGGTTTTGATAACATTGAGCATCTTCGCCTTCTTGCCACCCATTCTGCCAGTATTCTTTGCATACTTTTTGCCAAAGTGCATCATCTTGTTTGCAAGGCGTTCGACAATGTTGACCTCTGCTTTCTTCAAGCGTTGGTGTTCGTGTCTACCAAAGGTGACTGGGATGACAGCCGGCTTTAGGTTAATGACAGACTTGAGGCCAGGATCGTTTATTTCGATATTGCTCATATCCCACTTGTGGAATAGTTGGATGTTTACCTGCTCCTTCCCGCTCATCTTCTCGGCTTCTCCTTTCTTCCATGGACAAGTTCATTCAATGAGACACCGTTAACTTTGAAAACCTGCCACCTAACACCAGGAATGTCACCCATTGCTCCGCCCATTGAGCCCCCGATACCCCCGATAATTACCTCGTCGTGTTCATCGACGAAGTTAAGAGCACCGTCCCTTGGTAAGAAGGCAGTAACGGACTTGCCATTCTTTATCAGCTGAACTCTGACGCATTTGCGTACAGCAGAGTTGGGCTGCTTTGACTCAATGCCAACTTTTTCCAACACTATTCCTCTTGCCTGAGGCGCACCTTCTAGAGGATTTGCCTTCTTGTCAAGCATGAGCATTCTTCTCTTATAATATTTCTCTGACCACCTAGCACGGCTCTTTTTTGCCTTAAGAACCCTGCCCGCGAACAGACCTAGTGGAGATTTACCCATTCATATTCACCCTATTACTACTATTCCCCTGCTCAGGGCCAACTATTAACACATTGGATATTTGGAAGTATCGCTTTGCAAGAAGTCTTGCCTTCTCTGCATTCCTACCTTCCCGTCCTACCACGGCGCCTTTTTTCCTCGGATCAACTGTGACAACTGCCTGCTTTGTCCCATCACCTCTTTCGGATATCCTAACGTCATTTATCATATCAGCATTGAGCATATTTCGGATGAACTCCGAGGGATCATCAGAAAATTCAACAAGCTCTATCTTTTTTGCAACCATGTTTTGCAGCTGTTTGATTGTAGATCCGCCTTTACCAATGGCAAGACCCATTTGGCCTTTATTTACGACAAAAATAACGCGATCCATCTTGTCGTCGACGATGCAGTCTCTTGCTGTTGCGCTTGTGATACTCTGAAAGAGGGACATTAGGCGCAATTCATCAGAAGTAAGTTTGATCTCAGTCATTTTCATAGTGTCCCTATACACAGGCGGGTTGCAAAAGATGAGGTAACTGCCAATAACAACAATAACAAATCATTCCCACAGCTCCAATTTATCTCTCATAGATCCTTTTGTATTACTTTTCCTTTTTTTCTGATACTATCGCACTTATTTCTTCTGCTGTCCCGCTCTTGATTGCTATAGCAGTGACTCTGAAAGGCTTATTACAGAGCTTACCCAGCTGAACTGAAGTGCCAGGATACTCATAAATTGTAGCATTGGTAGACTTGGCCTGTTCTTCGAGCTTTTTCCTATCATCAGGGTTAATGGATTTGCTGACGATGAGTAGCTTCGAACCTTTGACTGACTGCAATACTTCTTTGACGCCACTCTTGTACTTGTCAGCGGCTACTGCGTCCTTAATCACTTTCTCCAGTGTTCTCATTGTCCTTCACCTTCATGTACAGGTCTACCATTCCAGTGCCGACAGGTACAGTAGCACCTACTATAACGTTTTCTGTCACTCCTCTCAATGTTTCAATCTGTCCCTCAAGGGAGGCTTTGGCAATTGTGGGCACCGTGATTTCAAATGCTGCCCTTGCAAGAACGGATGTCTTAGTTCCTGCAATACCATGTCTACCTATCTGTTGCAGGTAGCCCTTTGACGTCATAAGGTCTGCCACAAGCATAATATGCCTTGTGTCTACCTCCAGACCCTGCTCTTCAAGGGTATTGGTGATCTCTTTGACAAGTGCAGTTCTCGCGGCTTCAATGCCAAGCATCTGCCAGATCTCGTAAACATTATTCGTGGTAGTCCTGGTAGTGTCAACGCCATCTACTGCCATTACCTTTGCAAGGTTAGACCCAGCGGTCTGGATGACCCACTCTTCATCTTGCTTGACTATTGTTACGCGCTCAATATCTGATACACCCTTTACACGAGTGCTGAGTAACTTGCTCTTAAGTGTGAGCAGAGTCTGTGCATCGGGTTCATCAGGAACCGTCAATTTGATGAATAGCTTACCCTCATTTGGCTTGATGCTATACTTCTTCTTGGATGTCTCAAGCACTCCTTGCACGTCTGCGAAAGTGCACCCTCGTTCTGCCAGCTTTGTTTCAGATAGATGGAATGTCAATATACCACTATAATCAGTCTCTGTTCTATCAACAAGATCGCCTATCTGAGTGAATAGTATTTCTCTTGCTACTTCGAGGGCCTTTTCTCTTGACACCCGGTGATTCTCGTCAAGGTAAATATCCATCGTTGGTGTCACGGGCTTCTTTCTTGCATCGACAAGCTCAATCAACCGTGGAAGTCCAAGCGTCACGTTTCTCTCTTTAACACCGGCAAAGTGGAATGTTCGGAGCGTCATCTGGGTTCCAGGTTCACCTATAGACTGCGCTGTAACTACACCTACTGCCTCTCCAGGTTCTGCAAGCGCCCTATCAATAAGATCAAGCACCTTTTTCATTACTTTCTCAACACCATCTTTGCTGAGTCTGTTCTCAAGGAGTGCCTTTTCCAGATTAGCCTTCATTCTCGGGTTGAGACTTCCAGCATATTTAGAAATTATGTCCTTGGTAACATCCTCAACAGCTTTGCGTCCTTCGTCGACAATGGATTCAGCTTCAATGAGCCTTGATATGTTGACAGCCTCACCATGATCGCTCTTTGCAGGGTCGATGCCGTCCTCTCCATACAAATATTGTACAATGTTGCCATGGGGGTCGCGTACTGTATGATCATATTCAATCTTTAGATGCTCAAGTGCGTTAATCAATCTTCTTTGCATATAGCCGGATTGTTGGGTTCTGACGGCAGTATCTACAAGGCCCTCTCTTCCACCCATTGCATGAAAGAAGAACTCAAGAGGAGACAGACCATCGCGATAGTTCGACTTGACAAAGCCCTTTGCATCAGGGTTGTTTTCATTTGCCTTAAAATGTGAAAGCGCTCTGTTGTGATAACCCTTCTGGATCCTCTTGCCCCTGATCGATTGCTGTCCTAATGCTGCGGTCATTTGGCCGATGTTGAGTGTCGACCCTCTTGCACCAGTAGATGCCATAATTACACCCGAGTTCTCGTTAGGAAATGCCCTGTCTGCTGTCCTGCC
>DATAAU010000157.1:0-9950 GCA_036259955.1 Nitrososphaera sp.
GACCTTGTTGCAATATTTTTTCCGTCATCGGATATGATACCATATGTTTCCTTTACATTTCTATCTTTGATTCTTGCTACCTTCATTGTCCATTTACCTGTGCGTCATTATTGCGATTTGATTACCATCAATTCTGCAAAACCCAAATCTCACAAATTGAACCCGGGAGTCAGGCTCAAGGCGAGATACAAATGATTCTGCAAAACCTTGCGAAACTTCAAGGCTGTTAGGGTTGTATTTATCCTCGCTCATGTAGAGTTCCTTGGGAATCATGACCTTGTAGTCAATTATATCATTCTTTGCAATCCACTGTATTTTCGGCAAGGACTGTAGGATCTCGTCACCACTAGCTTTAGCATTTATCATTAAACGGGCGCCATTCTTCTTATCTATGCTCGTTACTCTGACGTTATACAACTCTATAAGTCGAATTTCGTCTCCTACTTTTAGCCCTGCTGCGTCATCTGCGGAGATATAGAACCAGTCACTAACCTTGACGGTTCTCATCCCGAGTTTTGCATCAGTAGGATGATTCTTGAGTACTACCTCCATTTCAGGAGCACCACTGACATGCAGTTCTACAGGATTTTTTACAAAGAATAGCCGTAGTGATATAGGATCTATTAATTTCCTGTTAAAAGCTTCTAGGCTTTCAAATGGAGGCTTGGTTTCTGCAAGAGTAAGGCCAAGAGATAGCACGAATTTTCGTATTGCCTCAGGCATAAATCCTCTTCTCCTAAGCGCTGCAAGCGTTGGGAGCCGAGGGTCATCCCAGCTTTTGATTGTCCCATTTTCTATCAGAGGCTTTATCTTTCGCTTTGAAACTGGAATTCCTTCAAATTCTAGCCTTGAAAATTCAATAAGGTATGGTTTTCTTAAATTGAGCCGGTTAAGAATTGCAAAATAGAGTGCATTGCGAAGCTCGTATTCTTTCGTCCTCAAAGCATGCGTCACACCATCCATACTGTCTTCAATTGGGGCAGCAAAGTCATAGGTCGGCCAAACCCGTACTCTGTTGCCCAGCTTAGAGTGATCATGCTCGATTATCCGGAAAAGCGTCGGGTCACGCATGGCAGTATTTCGGTCAGCCATATCGCCTTTGAACCGTACAATGGCTTCGTTCTGCTCATAGGAGCCGTCGAACAATTTTCTAACTCGATCAAGCGCAATTGCAGGATCGCGTCTGCATTCACAGGGAATCCCTCTTGCCCGGAGGTCGTGTATTATATCAGGGCTACAAATGCATACGTATGCACCGTCCAGCTCGATCAATCTTCTTCCATAATCATGCAAAATCTCAATGTCATCTGAAGTGTTCTTAACAATATCAGGTTTGACTCCAAGCCATTTCAATCCCTCAGCTATGGCGTCGTAATATTCCATCCTTTCGTTGAGTGGATTTGTATCATCAAAACGGAGAATCAACTTACCACCATACATCCGGGCATACTCTTCATCAATTATGGCGGCCTTTGCATGTCCAATATGTGGATAGCCGTTTGGCTCAGGAGGAAATCGAGTTACTACCTTGCCCTGCAAGGCTCCTTCAAGCGGAGGTAGTTGCTGTTGCTGCCCTGCTACCTGCTTTTTTGCAACTTCATTTCTCGGTACAAGCTCTTCAAGGAGCGATTTTTGAGCTGCAAGCGAAAGCAAGTTTACTTCCTGCACAATTCTCGTGATTCCAGAAATAAGCAACTTTATTTGACTACGCAATTCTGGCTTCAGGCCGACAAACTTTGCGATCACTACGTCAGACTGTGCCTTGCCGCCATGTTCAACGGAATTCTTCAATGCAATTATCTTGATGAATTTCTCAGTATCAGGGTCGATTTGCACGTATTACTACAAACTCCTGCCCACTACAAAATCTGCCGAAAACTCAAGAGACCTTCTAGCACCAGAGTCACCATAACTTTCAATTGACTTGAGTGCTTCACGTAAATACCTCCTTGCTTCATTCCTCACATCCTGTTCTATGCCAATACGAGAGATGATCTTGACAGCTTCCTGTATATCGTGGTTCAAAGCCTTGTCTCTTGTACCAAATACCCTCTTGATCTTCTCTGCGTCTTCTTTGTTGGCATTTTTCAGTGCAAGTAATATCGGGTATGTCTTTTTGCCTTCTCGAATATCGTTGCCGGCGGCCTTGCCCGTCAGCTTAGGGTCGCCTATCACGCCTATTAGATCATCTACCAACTGAAAAGCAATACCAATATTGTGGCCAAATGATGAGAGGTTTCTGATATCGCCAGAGGTATGGTTTGGAGATGACAGAGCGCCAAGTGCGCAGGATACTTCAAAGAGTGTAGCAGTCTTTTTGCTAATCATGTCAATGTAATGCTGTACGCTTGGAAACTTGACACTTGACGCCACTTCTACGTCTATTGCTTGTCCCTCACATATTTCGGTGCATGCAAATGAAAGATGTTCTACCATATCAATTATCGACTTGTCTGGAATTCCAGCCTTTCTGCAATTAAATGTCAGCAGTTCGAATGCTTTTGAGAACAAAATGTCGCCTGCAAGAATTGCAAGCGGCATACCATAGTGTCTGTGCACAGTTGAAGTGCCATGGCGCATTTCATCGTTGTCCATGATATCGTCATGAACAAGTGTAAAGTTATGAACAAGCTCGACTGCAGCAGCTGCAGGAAGTGCCCTCTCAGCACTTCCACCTAGCATCTCGCAGCCCTTGAGAACCATAAAAGGTCGCAGGCGCTTGCCCCCCGTGCGGACATAATGTGAGGAGGCATGATAAAGCTCTTTGGGCTTGCCCTCAATGAATGTGAGTATAAAGTTGTTCACAATAGAAGCATAAGATTCCAGCTCGCTTTTGATGCTGTCTGCCTTCATGTGCGGCTACTAACCTCATGTGCTAGCATTCCTGTCAATATATATCTTGAGCTGGCGAGCGCAGCAATGTTTTTGGCTCCAACAAGGAACATAGTGCTCTTCAGCTCCGCAAGAATTGTATCAGCAAATGCAAACAAGCTTTCGCGTGAATGACTAGCTGCTTGAAGGAATGGATATGCCATTGCAGCCATGTTGGCACCAAGTGCTATACACTTTGCGACTTCCAGCCCGTTTCGCAGACCGCCTGATGCAATCAGCGGCAATTTCACTGCGCGCCTCACCTCTATGAGGCTGGCCGCCGTTGGAATACCCCAGTCCCAAAACATCTCACCTAGGTGCTCCTTGAGTTCATCTTTGAGTAACTCTGCCCGTAACTTTTCAACACCAGCCCAACTAGTGCCGCCAGCACCAGCGATATTTATCGCAGAAACGTGGGCCATCTCGAGTTTTATCGCAACCTCCTTTGAAATCCCAGCACCCACCTCCTTGACTATTACGGGTACATCTATGGTATGGGCAAGTTCGGAAATTTGGGAAAGAATCCCCTTATAGCGCGGCTCACCTTCGGGCTGTATAAGCTCCTGCAGAGGGTTCAGGTGCACCACCAGCGCGTTTGCCCCAATCATTTTTACTATTCTTTTAGCTTCATCTACAGTGAATCCCTTGGAAAGTTGTGCACCACCAATGTTTGCTATTAGGAAAGCATTCGGTGCATTCTTTCTTGCTATTGAATAAGTGGCTGCAAGCTCTTCGCTTTTAAGGCCGGCCCTCTGACTTCCAAGTCCCATACCAAAACCATACTTTTCTGCAAGCTCACCCAACCTTCCATTGATTACAGTTGCCTCATCAGTACCTCCAGTCATAGAGTCAATGATAATCGGTGCCGAAAACCTTTTTCTAAGAAAAGTGATCGAAGTATCAATATCGTCATAATCTAACTCAGGCAACGCATTATGCACTAGCCTGACGTATTCCAAGTATGTCGAGGTAGTTTTTGCCTGTACATTCTGTTGAAGGGGGATGTCTATACCTTCCTTTTTGCGCTGCTTGATTATTTCGATATCAGAGGGCCCATCAAAAGTGTCTGGCAACTACTTCTTTCTCCCCTTTATCACAGTGCCAACCTTTAGCGTGCCTTGTACTGCCTCTACAATGCGTTCGGGGACAAGTCCGTTTATCATTAATACATCCATTCCGTTAGATGCAATCTTAAATGCTTCTGTAACCTTTCTTTGCATTCCGCCCGTTGCATCAATACCGGATGTCTCGAAAAATTCGATCGGTTTTCGCTTGTTTACGGCTTGTATCTCAGGTACAACTTCAATGCTTTTGCTGTTTTTATATATACCGTCGACGTTTGTTGCAAATATGATCCTCAACGGTTGAAGTACTCTTGCTAAAATTGTCATTAGTGCATCGCCGGATAGAATGGAATATTTTGCGCCTTCAACATAGACGATGTCACCGAACGTTACAGGTATCAACTTTGACTGAGCCATAGCATAGATCTGTTTGATCTTTGCTACAATTGGCTTATGGCCTGTCGTGAGAGCCGACGGGGATATGCCATATGGGTTAAGTCCGGCCCTTATCATAGAATTGACAATTATCTGATTGAGTGCGATCATTGACTCATGCACGATAGAAACTCCATGGACATCATAGTTGGCAGGCTTGGTATGCATGTCATATTTTACTGACCAGTAATGTCCAAATGAGCCGCCGCCGTGCACAATTATGATTGGAATTTCTAATCTGGCAAGAGCACGCGAAACACCTTCTATCGCTTCTATATTAGCTGCAAGCGGCCTTTCCTTAAAGGTGGCAACAGAGCCGCCAAGCTTGATAAGAGCAAGTCCTTGTAACAACAATTTGGAATACTTTTTGAATTGAATTTAAGTTTTAACTTGTTTTTTGCCCTCAGCTCTGTTAAAAATAATATCACACGATCATCACTAGAGAAGCAGATATGTCAGAAAAGCAGTCCTGTACTTTGAGCTACTTAAGTTCAGTGCTAACTCAGAGTAACATATTCATTGAAAAGGCGAAATTCTAGGGGCAGATCCAAGGCATGTCATCATCTTTCTCAAAGAATATACAGCTGCGAAAGTAGAGCTGCTCTTAAGAACGAATAAGCTAACTGTGGAACATTATTATTATTATTATTATTTTATACAGGTCAGCTACCAAAGGTTTCATATCAAAGTTTCTTCTAAGCCCAAAGCTAAAAGAATAATCTAGAGTGAACCTTAGGCATTTTGGAAACTATGGTGCGTGCCAGCAATAACTCTCCTTCTGTTCTAAGTGGGATTCTGCTTAGCAGCCAACCTGAGCAGGTGCAGGACCTTACGCTCTATTTGGCCTTGCTCCACCAGGGTCGGCAGTTTCATTCCAGATCAGAAACCTCAGGTTACACACCATCATTGTAACATTCTGGCTGGATATCTTTTCTGTTCCGTTGCCAGCCGTCTCCGGCTAATTATCGCTAATTCGAGTGCCTGCAGCGAGGGAGGAGTTTCCTCTCTTTCGAGTGACCCACTCACTGGCTCACACGCAATATATCAAAGGATACTATCGATATTAAAACTAGTCATTACTTTTACTAGCCCACTTCTTAGAGTTATGATTTCTTACCATTTGAGGAAAATATTCCTCCTCCAGCTCAATTACCTGCTCTTCTGTTTCTGCAGCTGCATAGTCATCCAGAAGGTTTGCGTTGAGCTGAAGAAACGTATGGCCCCATTTGAACTTGTCCATCATTTTTGCTGCAAGCTCCTTTTCATTTAGGATGTAGAGTGCACCTGCAAGTGCTTCTACACTCGATAGCTTGCCCAACTTTGCATAGTTGGTGGGGTTAGCAGCAAGCACAGCTGGGAGCCTCCTAGCTATTCCCCGAGCAGTAAGACGTCGATGTTTAAGTACCTCATCTGCTCGTTCCCATGAGCAGTCAATTGCGCATACAGAATCTGCTACAGTTTGATCACGTCTTAAAACAGTATGTCCTGAAAATGGGTCAAGCACGATAGTAGTCCGTGAGATAAATTTAACTGGCATCGCTAAGCGGAACTTGACCAGTTTGGCTGCGGTACACTTGAATGGATCATCTTGATGCAGCATGTAGATTAGCGGCTTCATACCACAGACATCATGCTTAGCAAAGACCATTAAAGTTTTTATTCACTTGACTTTCACTTGTTGCATGCCGCCAGCAATATCTACAATCCATTTTCCATTCGAGCTAAAAAAAGATCAGCTGGAGGCTGCCAAAGCATGGATTAACAACGGCTGCCGTGGATCTGTCATCTTTAGCACCGGCACCGGCAAGACAGAGATCGCATTTGAGTGTGCAAGGTTGGCAGCAGAGCGGTCAGGACAGGATCACTTTACGATATTGTTTCTGGTTCCAAGGATTGTGCTAATAGAGCAAAACGTCAGACGTCTACAACGTTATGGCATCTCTGATGATCACATAGGCATCTACTATGGCGAGCGCAAGGAGATTAGGGAGATCACCATCAGTACATACCAAAGTGCCATCAATAATTACAACCTCATAAGACGCGCTAACATGGTAATACTTGATGAAGTACATCTTGTCAGCGAAAGCGCAGTTGCATTTGATGGCATCTTTGATATTATTGTAGAAGATTCAAGTAAGGCAATTCTAGGACTTACTGCAACCATAAATGAAAAGGATCCAAAATATCAAACTATTCTAACTGTTGTCCCACCAGTAAAGAAATACATGATAAAAGATGCAGTTATAGATGGCAGGCTTGCCAAGCCAGTCGTCAAAGCCGTAGAAGTAAGCTTTACTTCAGAGGAGCAAAAAAGTTATGATGAGGCAAGTGCTACAATAAAGGATATCTCAAGAAAGCTTCAGGCCTATGATCCAGTGAAGATGAGCAAGATACTAATGCACGGCGGGCCGCGTGCATCAATGGCAAAAATGTGGTTTGCACATGTGCGAAAACGCAAAGAGTTGCTCAGTGCCACTAAACAGAAGCTACTCAAAGCAGCAGAGTTGGTCAAGAGGCACACAGGCGAACGCATTATGATCTTTAGCGAAACTATTGACTCAATTCAACAACTAAAGGCAATATTAGATGCAAATGGAATACCGGCTCAAACAATACACAACGGAATAAAACCAAAAGAGAGGAAGGAGATCTTGGAAAGTTGGGGTAAAGATTATTTCCCCTTACTGTCAGTGCATACACTTGAAATTGGATACGACGTGCCGCAGGTCGGCATTGCAATAATTATTGCTAGTACTTCTAATATGAACCAGGTCGCACAGAGGATCGGCCGGGTAGTAAGAAAAGTAAATGGAAAGGAGCAGGCCCTTGTATATGTTGTCTACGTTAGAGGTACCAAAGATGACAATGTACTAAAGGTAGTCAAGGCAGCCATTGAAAAAGAGGATGAAAGAACTGCGACTGCTCGCGTCTCTAAAGGCAAGAGACCTACACATGGTCAAAAGACTATTACAAAATTCTCATAGGTCCATACAGGTAGATAACATGCCGCCTATGTGCTCAAAGTATGAATCAATATCCATCTCGACTACCTTTCCTGCATCAATATTTATGATGTAGGTTATGTGCAGCCGGCCGTTAAGAATCTCATCTTCAGTAACAGGGGGATTCTTATAATATTTATCACACAATACTTTGACTTTTCTAATTTCATTGGGTCTTCTGTCACGAGGTGGACGCCTGAACAGGGAAGGGATTGGAAGGACACTGACAGGGGGAGTAGCCAAGACGAACTGATTTGCATGTTTGCTATACCGTGCTATTTTGCTTGCAATCCTTGCGGCATAGTAGGACAGAGGGTCGAGTGCATGTTCGGGAGGAATAAAGCCTGTTTCAATTTCAACAATTGCTGCGCCGTCCCCTTTTTCCGCATACACGTCACAGATCAATATGTCTGTCAGCTGTTTCTCTACGTCAACTTTATAGCCATATCTGATCAGGTGCTTGGCGCATACAAGCTCCATCGCTGAATGATTTATCTTGACAAGGTTTCTCATATAGAGATTGATGAGTCTGTTCTTTACAAAATTCATCCGCTCCACCATTTCTTCAGGCTCGCCGGCTGACATTCTGTCAGAAAGCGACGTCACGTCTGCAACAAAGCGTTGTAAATCCAATTATCACAACAGTATAGTAAAGAATAGTTTTAAAGATGATGATGCTCAATTAGCAACATTAAAAATTCCCCCAGAAGCATGCTTATGTTATAATGTCACTCTCAACAATCAACAAGATAACCATCCTTGGGTCCGGTATTATGGGCCACGGTATTGCTCAGGTATCTGCAATGTCAGGCTACAATGTCACCCTGCGCGATATTGAACAATCTTTTCTTGACAAAGCAATGGAGAAAATAAAATGGTCGCTCAACAAACTGGCTGAAAAACAGAAGATATCACAAGCAGATGCGGACAAAATCTTTGCTAGAATTACACCAGTAGTTGACTTGAAACAGGCACTCAAGGGTGCAGACTTGCTAATTGAAGCAGTGCCAGAGGACATGAACTTGAAAAGGAAGGTATATGCAGAGGTCGACAGCTTTGCAGAGAGTAAGACGCTTTATGCCTCCAACACAAGCACTCTTCCAATCACAGAAATGGCAGCGCTGACAAGCAGGCCAGAGCGCTTTATTGGCCTTCACTTTTTTAATCCACCACAGCTAATGCCCTTAGTCGAGGTGATACCGGGAAGCAAGACCGACCAAAGCATGATTGATATGGCAACAGGTCTTGTGCAAAAGATTGGCAAACATCCAGTGCTCTGTAACAAAGATGTTGCAGGCTTCATTGTCAACCGCATCTTTATACCACTCGTTCACGAGGCGGTGTATTGCCAGGAAAGAGAAAATGTTTCAATGACTACTATTGACTCGGCAGTAAAATTCAAGCTCTCATTCCCGATGGGAATATTCGAGCTTGCCGACTATACTGGCCTTGATGTCATACATAAAGCAACTGAAGAGATGTATTCTAGAGATCAAAAGGTCATCCGTCCTCATCCAAAAATAAAGCAACTATTTGATGAAAAGAGTCTAGGTCAAAAGTCTGGGAAAGGATTTTTCGAATACAAAGGTGACAAATACGAGCGCATAAACCTTACAGAGCAGGAGGCTGCGAAGTACAATCCAATTGCACTAATTGGAGTTGCTGCCAACAATGCAGCATGGCTTATTTCCAACAATGTATGTAGCAAAGAAGATTTAGAAAAGGCACTTAAACTTGGTATGGGATTGAAAAAGGAGCTATTTGCAACAGTGCAAGAATTTGGAGTCAAGAATATCGTTCGCAGTATGCAAGACTTGGCTGCAAAATACGGGCCATTTTATGATCCCGATCCGTATTTGGTCCAGTATTAGCATGATAGCTCTTGTACAATAATCAAAATTTTTGGAATATTTAGTTATACTCTAAAGTATATACCTCACAGGCTTTTATATACGCTAAATGCATTAAACACCATTACATTAGTGAAAGATTTTATTGTATAATAGGTCGATATATATATCTCCAAGCACTAATTTTGGTTATATCATCTTGCTTTTACAGTAGTATCAAGAATCATTCCTACTGCAGTCTTTGCATCTTTTGCAACAGTTATTGAGACCCGGTTGCGCTCATCCAAAAACTTACCACCATACATATCAGCTATGCCTCCACTTCCGGCTATCGCTACCATGGTCTTCTTAGTCATATAGCCTACACTCAGCTCAATGAGCGTTCCTACGCCGCCACCGACTGCGATTATTCCGTCTGCTGAAGATGCAACGACAAAATCTCTTGCATAGCCTATGCCGGTGCATACTACAATGTCACAATATTCATTTGCATACAAGAAATCTTCTTGAGGTATTATCCCAACTGTGGTGCCGCCATATTCTTTTGCTCCTTTGCACGCAGATTCCATTACACCGCCAAGCCCTCCACAGACCAGCACTGCGCCAGCGGACGCAATTTCCTTACCCACTTCATATGCCATCCTGCTTGCAAGATCGGTACATCTGTCTTTGTTATATCCAATCACAGCAATCTGTAGCTTACGCACAGGCCTGAGCAATAATCA
>DATAAU010000158.1:0-17006 GCA_036259955.1 Nitrososphaera sp.
TAGGTCTTGAAATAATGGCAAAAATCCTGCACCCTGAGGCCTCGCAGCACATCAGGGTTCCTAAAGGCTCCTTCAAAAAAATTAGTTAATCATTGGGTTAACGAGACTTCAATATACACATCATCTGGGATTTTCAGACGCATCAGCTGCCTGATGGCCCTGTCATCTGCCCCAACGTCGATTACGCGCCTATGGATACGCATTTCATACTTGTCCCAAGTGTTTGTTCCCTGGCCGGCAGGAGATTTTCTAGTGACTACTTTAAGCTTTTTTGTTGGAAGTGGATGGGGACCTCGCAACCGTATACCTGTCTTTTCACCAATCCCCTTTATCTCGTTACAAACGCCTTCGAGTGTCATAAGGTTGGTGCTGGTTAGTTTGATTCTTGCTGCCTGTGGCATTTCTATAGTTCACTTTACTTTTTGTTCGGATCGTATTTGTCAGTAACATTCAGTACGACTCCTGCGCCAATTGTCGTACCCATATCTCGCAGCGCAAACCTCCCGATTTCTGGGAAGTCCTTGAATGTCTCAATTGGTAGGGGTCTCACAGGCTTTATCTTGACAATGGCAGCATCGCCTGTCTTGAGGAATTTCGGGTTCTCTTCTGTTGTTGCACCCGTTCTCGGGTCAATTTTTGAGACAAAATGTGAGATCGTCGCAGCAACCTGTGCAGTATGTGTATGCAAAACTGGTGTATATCCCGGAGCGATTGCTGTTGGATGGTGAATTACGATCAGACGAGCCTCAAGCTCCCTAGCAACTGTTGGAGGGTTGTCTGCAGCGCCAATCATGTCACCCCGCTTGATCTGCTTCTTATCGACACCCCTCAGGTTAAAGCCTACATTATCACCTGCTTCTGCAGACTCTAGCTGCGTGTGATGAGTCTCTATTGACTTGATCTCGCCAGCCGCACCAGATGGCATCACGATGACTTTCTCGCCAGGTTTCATCCTGCCTGTTTCTACTCTGCCTACTGGGACTGTTCCCACGCCTGTAATAGAGTATACATCTTGTACCGGGATTCTCAGAGGCTTGCCTACGGGCTTTTCTGGTGGATCCAAAATGTCAAGTGCCTCAGCAAGAGTAGGTCCCTTGTACCACGCCATATTTTCCGATTTTTTGACCAAATTGTCACCCTTCCAACCAGATATTGGGACAAAGTTAATCTTGGCCGTATTATATCCTACTAACTTGAGCATTTTTTCAACCGCTTCTTTCGCTTCCTTGTAACGTGATTCCTGGAATCCAGCATCGTCCATCTTGTTTAGTGCTACTATGAGTTGATTCACTCCAAGCGTCCTTGCAAGGAAAGCGTGTTCCCTCCCTTGTCCTCCTGGTTCAATTGCTGCTTCCATTTCACCTGGCTTTACAGAAATCACTAAAATCGATGCATCGGCCTCTGACGCACCCGTGATCATGTTTTTGATAAAGTCCCTGTGACCTGGAGCATCAATCAGAGTGAAGAAATACTTTGATGTTTCAAACTTTTGGAAAGCGAGATCGATAGTGATACCTCTTTCGCGTTCGTCTTTGATGCTATCTAGAACCCATGCATACTTGAAGGTATCGCCTTTGCCCGTTGCTTCTGATTCTTTTGCATATTGCTCAATGGTTCTCTGGTCAATGGCACCCAGGTCAACCAATAAATGACCTACAGTAGTTGATTTACCGTTATCGACGTGACCGGTAACAACTAGGTTCATGTGCGGCTTTTTGCTAGCGCTCATATAGCAGGAACGCCCCATGGGCTTTATTTGTATTTCGCCTGCGATTGCATGAAAGTCTGTGAATAGTCATAAACAAATTCCATAGTTCTCAATTTAGATATAACTTGTGAGCTATCGGAAGGGTTTAAATGATAAGTCATGACCTTCTCTTATTATGCGAGTTACAATTAGCGCTATTAAAGCCGATATCGGCGGGATAGGTGGTCACACTTGTCCAAGCGTGGAACTTTTAGATACAGTCAAGAACTTTGTTGCCAAAAATGCAAAGGGGCTTCTCATAGATCAGTACATAGGTTATACAGGTGATGACATACACATAGTAATGACTCATACTCGGGGTGTGGACGATGAAAGAATCCACAAGCTTGCTTGGGACGCCTTCACTGAAGGAACAAAACTGGCAAAGGATCAGGGTTTGTATGGGGCAGGACAAGACCTTCTCAAGGATGCGTTCTCTGGCAACGTTAAGGGGATGGGGCCCGGCGTTGCAGAAATTGAAATGGAGGAGCGGCCAAGCGAAGTATTCTGCATATTTGCAGCAGACAAAACAGAGCCAGGTGCATTTAATCTACCGCTGTGGCGTATGTTTGTTGATGCTGGCAGTAACACTGGACTTCTGATCAACGAGCGGCTTGCAGAAGGCGTGATTTTTAGGATAATGGACGTAATGAGTGGCAAGGTAGCTGAGCTGAAATTGTGGCAAGACAAGGCAGAACTAGAGGCAGCACTGATGTATCCGGGTCGATACGTTGTCCACTCTGTCATGTCAGGCGACGGGGGTGACCAGATTGTCTCCGCATCTACTGACAGGCTTCACAACATTGCTGGCACTTACGTCGGCAAGGATGACCCAATAGCAATAGTCAGAACCCAAAAGAATTTTCCAGCCACTGAAGAGGCTGGCAGCTCGTTCAATGAACCTCATTTTGTCGCAGGGAATACTAGAGGAAGCCATCATTTGCCCTTGATGCCAGTCAAACTCAACTCCGCTGCATCACTTAACTACTCTATCCCAATCGTATCTTGCCTGCTTTTTAGCATGCGCAATGGCAAGCTGACCGGTCCACATGACGGCTTTGGCACTGCTGACTGGGATCTACAAAGGATGAAGGCAGCAGAGCGAGCCATGATAATGCGTAGTCAAGGCTTTATCCACCCAGCCACACTTGTCCCAGACGAATTAGAATACAACAAAGGATACGAGGCTAGAATATCAAAGCTGCAGAGCAAATTCAAAGAACTAGAGGAGATAATGAATGGCAAGAGTAAGGCCGCAGCTACAAAAGCTGCTGCTACAAAGCAGACCAAAACTGGCAGTACTAAACATTGAAGCATCCACTAATCATCAATTTCAAAAACTATGAAGAGGTCTCCGGAGATAGAGCCATAAAATTAGCTGATTCAGCGCGTCAAGTTGCTGAGAATATGCAGTTAGAAATAGTGCTTGCGCCACCCCACCCCGTTCTGGCTCTCGTTGCCAAGGAGATACGGATACCCGTGATATGTCAACATGTCGATGACGAAAAGACGGGCCCTAGCACTGGTTTTCTCATTCCCGAGATCGCCAAGTCGTATGGCGTGGTTGGATCATTGATAAATCACAGTGAGCATCGAATGGAGAAAAGCTCAATCTCACGCCTCGTCGAACGGTTGAGAAAGCTTGATATGGTGTCAATCGTTTGCGCACAGGAACCGCAGGAAGTTGTCGAGATATCCAACCTTGAACCAGATTTTATTGCTATAGAGCCTCCCGAGCTTATCGGTAGCGGAAGAGCTGTGTCAAAGGAAAATCCAACAATAATCACCAAATCGATAGAGGGGGCAGGATCACGGTCAAGTATCATCTGTGGAGCAGGGATCTCAGATAAGGATGATGTCTCTAAGGCAATGGACCTTGGCTCTCAGGGAATACTTGTCGCAAGCGGAGTAATCAAAGCGGCTTCCTGGGAAAAAAAGATAGCCGAGCTTGCTTCAGCCATGAAGCGAGGTTAATGCTCTATAGTCTTATGCAGTTTTTGATCTTGTTCGGGATAAGATTTAGTGTTATGCAGCTGATGCTGTTGTTGTTGATGATGATGATGATGATGCTCTCATCTGTGAATCATGTTTTTGATGAAAAATTCTCCAGCCTTATACGAACTTCGAACAAATGGGCCTGCGACAGTATATGCAAACCCCATTTTTTCAACGCTTTTCCTGTAAGACTCAAATTGTTCTGGCGGAATATACTCCTTAACTGGCAGATGTCTGCCAGTAGGCTGCAAATATTGGCCCATAGAAACTATATCGACTCCTGCTGATCTTAAGTCTTTAGCAGTCTGCATGACTTCTTCTTCCGTCTCTCCAAGACCAAGCATTATAGAAGATTTTGTGTAGATCTTTGATTCAATATCTTTTATCATTTCTAGGACACTTAATGATTGCTCATAGTTTGCTCGTGGATCCCTAATCAGCGGTGAAAGTCGGGCTACTGTTTCAATATTGTGACTTATAACCTCAGGTCCTGCATCGATTATCTTCTCTATAGCATGACGATTGCCGTGGAAATCAGGGATAAGAGGTTCAATTATTGTGTGGGGGCAATGCATCTTGACTGCCTTTATTGTTTTTGCGATATGGGTTGCTCCTTCATCGGGCAGATCGTCTCGACATACCGAAGTAATCACTACATATCTCAAGCCCCACTTTTTGATAGCTTTACCTACTTTCTCTGGTTCGTATGGATCTAGGTACATTGGCCTTCCACTGGACACTGAGCAAAATCTACACCCTCTTGTACATATATCTCCCATGATCATAATTGTTGCTGTTCCTCCTCCCCAGCATTCGCCTATGTTGGGACATCTTGCTTCTTCACAAACCGTGTGAAGGCCAAGCGAAGAAACGGTCTGCCTTATGTTTACATAGTTTTCCCCCGAAGGTAATCTTATGCGAAGCCATTCTGGCTTTTTTTCGATGCTAGTCAAATCCTCTCGTTCACTTCTTCTTATTAGTCTTCTAATCAGACAATATGCTCAATAATAAGGATTCATCTTAGATCAATAATGCGAACTCCTTTCTATGATATTCATAAGTCACTTGGTGCAAAGATCGTGGATTTTCATGGTTGGGAGATGCCACTTCAATACTCCGGAATCCTAGACGAGCACGTCAATGTCAGGACAAACGTAGGATTATTTGATGTGTCGCATATGGGCAGGTTTGAAATCAGAGGTCAGAACTCGATCGTCTGCCTGCAGGAGCTGGTAACAAACGACCTCGAAAAGCTGCACGATCATCAGGCAATGTATTCTCCAATGTGCTACGAAAATGGTGGTATAGTCGACGATATAATTGCCTACAGGCTTACACATGATCACTTTCTGGTAGTAGTTAATGCCTCAAACAAGCACAAAGATTTCGACTGGATCTCGAAATATTCAAAATTAGCGTACATCGAGGACATAAGCGATAGAACTGGTCTGCTAGCAATACAGGGTCCTCGGGCGTGCGATGTGCTGCAGAAATTGGTAGAAACTGACCTACAGTCTGTTAAACCATTTCATGTTATTGATGTAAATATTGGCGGAATAGAATGCATGCTATCGAGGACGGGTTATACAGGAGAGGACGGATTTGAAATATTCTTTGATTCTTCAAAGATAGAATTATGGGATAAATTGATGCAGTATTCTGAAACATTTGGAATCAAGCCTACTGGTTTGGGCGCACGGGATACTCTACGGCTTGAAGCTGGCCTAATGCTTTATGGAAACGACATGGATGAAAATACTACTCCCCTAGAAGTGCCGTTAAAATGGACAATAAGCTTTGACAAGAGGCATGACTTCATCGGAAAAAAGGCATTGAGCGACAGCCGTCCATTAAGAAAGCTCGTTGGTTTTGAAGTTCTGGAAAAGAGAATCGCAAGACACGGCAACAAAGTTTTGATGGATGGGATGGAAGTAGGTTTCGTGACAAGCGGTGGTTATTCGCCTACACTTAGAAAATCAATTGGGTTTTGTTTTGTACCTGTTGAAGTTTTGCTGAATCAGTCAGTTCAGATCGATATTGGAGGCAGACAATACGAAGCGAGAATATCGAGTACACGGTTCTACAAACGCAAATAAAAAGAGGATGATGATGATTATCTCATTTTTTTGCACCTATGCTTCAATTTTTGTGATGTTTGCATAACTAGAAAAATAGATAAGGTTTTATGTTTTATGTTGGCCGCAAAGAAAGGGATTGTGTTAGAGCTAAAATTTACAAAGGAACATGAGTGGATCAAGATAGAGGACGAAGCGGCAATAATTGGAATTTCTGAGTTTGCGCAAGAGCAACTTGGGGACATAGTTTCAATAGAATTACCAAAAGCTGGCGCCATCTTCAGACAGGGGCAGCCCATTGCGATAGTCGATTCGGTAAAAGCTTCTTCTGACATTTACGCTCCTATCAGCGGAGAGATCGTAGAGGTCAATGAAGGGCTAATTGAAAAACCTGAACTCATAAACCAATCACCGTACGAGTCTGGGTGGATCGCAAAGATAAAGCCATCAAATATTGAAGAATTTGGAAATCTGATGACAAAGGAAAAGTATGACAGATATATTGGCGAAATAAAGTAAGAGCAATAGAAATCGATGGATTACATACCTGCAACCGAAAAAGACATAGGAGAAATGCTAAATTCGATCGGAGTAGGTTCCATAAATGACCTACTTAAAGAATTCAATCCTGCTTTCACCGCCAAACTCAATCTGCCTCAACCAAAGAGCGAGATTGAATTAATAAATCATATGAAAAGTCTTGCCGATACTAACAAGCTTTTGCGATATTTTGTAGGAGCAGGAGCTTATGATCATTATATCCCATCAGCTGTGAGTCACCTGCTGGCAAGAGGGGATCTATTCACAGGCTACACGCCTTATCAAGCAGAAATGAGCCAGGGTACCTTGCAGGCTATATATGAATTTCAATCCTTCATATGCCTTCTTACGGGAATGGATGTTGCAAACGCATCATTGTACGAAGGTGCATCTGCCTTGGCTGAAGCCGCTCTGCTTTCATGTTCTTATACGGGTCGGGATCGTATCTTCATAAAGGAAAGACTCCATCCTCAGTATTTGGAAGTATTAGAGACATACTGCGAAGGAGCTGAACTTAAACTTACTGACAAAATAGATGAGAACACTGCTTGCGTAATAGCCCAAAACCCAGATTTCCATGGTAACATAGAAAACCTTCATTATTTAGCAGACCAAGCGCACAGAGTAGGCGCCCTCTTTACCGCTTGTATTGTGGAGCCAACTTCACTTGCAATCCTTGAGCCTCCAGGAAAATATGGAGCAGATATTGTGGCAGGAGAAGGGCAATCATTTGGCATACCTTTAAGCTTTGGTGGACCTTATCTGGGATTTATAGCTGTCAAAGATTTTCTGCTGAAGAGACTTCCCGGGAGGATCTGCGGAATGACTACAGATTCGAGAGGCAACAGCGGTTTTGTGCTTACCTTCCAGGCGCGAGAGCAACATATCAGGAGGGAGAGAGCCACAAGCAATATAACAACCAATCAGGCTCTAAATGCGCTAGCGGCAACTATATATCTGGCACTCCTAGGTAGAAGCGGTTTAACGACCGTTGCAAAAATCTCTTACTCTAGAGCCCACTTATTGAAAGGGAAACTAGAAAGGCTAGGGTTTAGAAATATGAATAGCAAACCATTTTACAATGAGTTCATAGTTAAGGCCCCGGGGTCTGCAGAAGCCGTTGCATCAAGGCTGCTTAAAAAAGGAATACTTGGAGGGGTTAATCTGGGTGAAGATAATCTTTTAATTTGCTGTACAGAGAAGAATTCCTTGCAGGATATTGATGATTTTATTTCTGCAGTAATGGGAGAATAAGATGGCAATGAAAACAATATTTGATTATAAAGAAGAGAAAAATTCGGGACACCTTCAAGAAGAAGATGTCTGTATCGATCTCCCAAGCGATATTGTCAGAAAAGAGGAGCTTTCAATTCCCAATCTAAGCGAAATAGATGTTGTAAGACATTACACAAACCTATCAAGGATGAACTTTGGTGTTGATATTGGATTTTATCCACTTGGTTCATGCACCATGAAATATAATCCGAAAGTAAATGAAGATTCTGCAAGAGCAAAAGGCTTCAGCAGCCTCCATCCTCTATCTCCAGAAGAATGCAATCAAGGATCACTGAAACTGATGTGGGAGTTAAAAGAGTATCTAAAAGATATCACGGGGATGGATGATTTCTCTCTTCAGCCCTCTGCAGGAGCACAGGGAGAACTCCTAGGGGTTATCATGGCAAAGGCCTACTTTAGGGACAAAGGAGAAAAAAGGACAAAGGCCATAATACCGGATTCAGCCCACGGTACAAATCCTGCCACAGCTACAATGTGCAGGTTGGAGACAATTACAGTCCCTTCTGATTTGCGAGGAAACATGGACATACACAAATACAAAGAGTCGCTAAGTGCAGAAGTAGCAGTCGTTATGCTGACTAATCCTAATACCCTTGGACTTTTTGATGAAAACACTATCGAGATCAGTGACCTAGCCCACAAAAATGGGACTTTGATGTACTGCGACGGTGCAAACATGAATGCACTCTTGGGAATTACAAGGCCAGGCGACCAAGGCTTTGACATTATCCATCTTAACCTGCACAAGACATTTTCAACGCCACATGGCGGAGGCGGTCCTGGAGCAGGAGTAGTAGGAGTAAAATCATTTCTTGCAGAGTATTTGCCCATACCCCGTGTAGTTCATCGTAAAAGCAGATATTTTCTTGACTATGGCTACAGAAAATCAGTGGGCAGGGTTAGATCCTTTTACGGAAATTTCGGTATGCATGTCAGGGCATACTCTTACATCCATTCCTGGGGAACTAGGATAAGAAAGGTATCAGAGCATGCCATATTGAATGCCAACTACCTTCAAAGTCTTCTAAAGGACACTTTTGACCTTGGATACGACCGCCGCTGTGCCCATGAATTTGTATTGTCTTCAAGGAGATTTGGCGAAAAGAGCGCCTTGCATATAGCTAAAAGGCTTATGGACTATGGCTTCCACCCACCTACTATTTACTTTCCTCTAATTGTTCCCGAAGCTTTAATGATAGAGCCTACAGAGACTGAGAGCAAAGAGACATTAGACAGGTTCGCGCTAGCCCTAAAAAAGATAGCAATTGAAATAAAGGAAGATCCGGAGTTAGTCAAGCAATCGCCACAATCGACGCCTGTTGGTAGGCTGGATGAAGTGGCTGCTGCAAGACGGCCTAATCTGAGGTGGCAGCCTAAACAGGGACAAAACAAAGTGGCCGCAAATGAAAAGAGCTCATAATATACACAAAACTCAGAAACTTATCAGGGTAATGTTAGAATATGATGAAACAGAAAACACCATTAATCGGATAATAATCACAGGAGACTTTTTTCTTTACCCTGAGGAAGCTTTAGAAACTCTTGAAACAAGCCTGATCGGCACAAGACTGGAAAGAAAGACTCTCAAACAAGTGATTGAAAATTCCCTCGATAATACTGAGGTTTACGGGTTTGATTCTACGTCTCTAACAGAAGCAATCCTTGGTTGCAAGACATGACCAACACAGGAACATTCGACAAAATAAGAACGCTGGAAACTGGATATAACACTGCTGCCCTCAATATGGCAATAGACGAAGCTTTGATGGAAAACGTGGAAGAAGTACCAATTCTCAGAATCTATCGGTGGTGTCCTGCAGCTGTCTCTATAGGATATTTTCAGAGCATGAAAGAGGAAGTTGATCTTGAAAAATGCAGAGAGATCGGAGTTGATGTTGTCAGAAGATTGACTGGTGGTGGGGCTGTGTTACATGAATTTGAGTTGACATATTCATTCATAACAAAGAAATATCCTCAAAACATTATGGAGTCATACAGATGGATTTGCGATGCCCTTGTGATGTCCATAAACAGGCTCGGATTTGATGCCAATTTTGTCCCACTCAATGACATAGTCATAGCGGGCAAAAAGGTCTCAGGTAATGCTCAGACAAGGAGAAATGGAGTGCTGCTTCAGCATGGCACCTTACTCTTAGAAGTTGATGTAAACAAGATGTTTTGTGTTCTAAAAGTTCCTTCTGAAAAGCTTAGAGACAAGTTAATCAAAGATGTAAAGAAAAGGGTTACCAGCCTGTCAGGGACAACGTTTGAAGACATGGCGTCATCACTCAGAATCAGTTTTGCTGCAAAGTTTGATGCCAAGCTCGTGGCTGACACCCTGAGCAGAGGAGAACTCAGGCGTGCAAGATGGCTGGCAGAACGAAAATACACCAGCAAAGAATGGAATCTCATAAGATAGGCATTTTTATTGCTAACTGCCACAAATCTCTGTCTATATGTATGATGCGATAATAATAGGAGCAGGACCTGGTGGATACACGTGCGCTATTAGAATAGCGCAGCTTGGAGGGAAAGTTGGTATTATCGAAAAAAATGGTCTTGGAGGAACCTGCACACAAAGGGGATGCATTCCGACAAAATATCTCCACTCTATAGGAGATATTATAAGAAAGTCTACTGCCGCAAGAAAGGACGGTTTGAGGGCAAACATCGAATTAAATTATACAACTCTTAGGTCAAGAATGGCAAGCACAGTCAACAGGCTTGCTAACGGGATCAAAACTCTCCTCGAAAGCAATAACATTGAGATTATGCATGGCGAAGCTCATATGATATCTCAAAACAAAATAAGGGTAAATGAAAACACTTTGGAAACCAAGAACATCGTTATTGCTACAGGATGCTACCCTGTATGCTTACCCAATTACACATTTGAAAAAAATATACTTTCAACTGATACAATTTTCGAACTTGAAAAACTGCCTAAATCAATTATCGTTATAGGTGGCGGCTATAGCGGCTGCGAATTTTCTGCCATCTTTAACTCTTTCGGATGCAGAGTAACTCTAATTGAAGCGCAGGAGCACTTGATGCCCCTTCAAAATGAAGGGATAGGAAAGACCATTGAAAAGTATATGCGCTTGGATGGAATTAATGTAATGACAGGAACCACTGTTGAGAAGATCATGGATAACGGGTCGGTTGTGGTAGAAGGTGGACAGACGATTGAATCGGAGAAGGTGTTGGTATGCATAGGGCGGAGACCATCTATAAACGTCGATGAATTGAGGGAGTGTGGTGTAAAATTTAGTGATCTAGGGATCTCGGTGAACAAAGAGATGCGAACCTCCGTTCAAAATATTTTTGCAGTAGGAGATGTAACTGGCATCTTTGAGCTTGCTCATGTTGCATCAAAACAGGGGGAAGTGGCTGCTGAAAATATAATGGGGAAGAGAAGTGAGATGGATTATGGAACCGTACCTGCATGCGTCTTTACATATCCTGAGATCGCTTTCGTGGGTAGGCTGGAAGGAAACCTTGGAGAATTTCCACTTGCCGCAAGTGCAAAGGCAAATTGTCTCGGCGATACAAAGGGAATCTTCCGAGTTTATGAAAAAGATGGAATAGTCATAGGAGCCTTAATTATTGCACCACACGCAAGTGAGATGATCGGAGAAGCTGCACTTGCGGTTAGGTTGCAGATGAAAAGCCGAGATATATCGGATACGATTCATGCTCACCCCACACTTCCTGAATCGCTTGTAGACGCTGCCAGGGATATTAATAATGAAGCTATACACATTCCTTACAAGAACAAGAAATACAACAACGACTAGCCTAGGAAATATACACAAAGCTTGTTCGACAATCAAGGATTGCAATTTTTACCAGCAAATATACACAACGTTTTAAGCCATTAAGGAAGAGATCACATTATCTAGCAATGTCTGAAGAAAGCAGCTTTGGCAGAGCCCCTGCCGTCATTAAGCCCATATACTTCTTCGATGAGGCACACACGGCCGATAAGATGCTGCTTGGGGGCAAGGGCGCGGGCCTTGCTGAGATGACGAGGCTCGGTCTGCCTGTACCACCTGGCTTCATAATAACTACGGAAATTTGCGAAAAATTTTACGAAGCGGGTAGGCGCCTCCCGGACGGCTTGATGGATGAAGTGCGTAAATCAATAAGGCGCCTTGAAAGTCTGACTGGAAAAGGCTTTGGTGACCGTCACAATCCACTTCTAGTGTCAGTTCGCTCTGGTGCACCCGTCTCGATGCCAGGTATGATGGATACACTCCTTAACCTTGGCCTCAATGACGAGACAGTTGAGGGGCTCGCAAAGCAAAGTGGCAACCCCGAATTTGCATGGGACACTTACTGGAGGTTTATGCAGATGTTTGGCAAAATTATAGTAGGCATGGACGCTCGCAAATTTGACAGCATGATGGCGGGCAGAAAACTTTCTGATCCCCAGGTACTCGAGACTCTTGTAGAAACTTCAAAGTCCCTCTGCGAGGAGGCGGGCAAGAAATTTCCAACAGATCCTTACAAGCAACTAGAACTTGCTATAGATGCAGTCTTCCGATCATGGATGGGCAAGAGGGCAGTAGAGTACAGGAGGCAATATAATATCAACTCCGAGTTGGCCAGAGGTACGGCTGTGACGATAGTTGCGATGGTATTTGGAAATATGGGCTCTGATAGCTGCACAGGTGTAGTATTTACTCGAGATCCTGAGACAGGGGAAAAGCGACCATACGGCGATTATCTTGTAGATGCTCAAGGCGAGGATGTAGTTTCAGGAAAGGCGACACCGAATCATATTGACATGCTCGTGAGCGAAATGCCTGATGTATACAGGCAGCTGATCGAGGTGACTCAGAAGCTTGAGAATCACTTTAAGGAGCCGCAAGATGTCGAGTTCACAGTAGAAAGAGGTAGGCTTTATATCCTTCAGACCAGGGCAGCCAAGATGAACGCAGTTGCAGCAGTCAAGACCTCTGTCGACCTATTCCGCGAGGGCCTCATAAGCAAGACGGCTGCACTTGAGCGAATCGATCCTGAAGCACTTGAGCAGCTTTTGTATCGCAGAATAGATCCTCATGCTAGACAAAAGCCGATTGCAATAGGAGTAGGTGCTTCTCCGGGTGCGGCAAGTGGGGTTACAGTATTCGATGTCGCATATGCAGAGGCTCTTGGGAAAAAAGGCGAAAAGGTGATCCTTGTAAGGGAGGACACCAAGCCAGACGATGTTCCTGCGTTCTTTCAGGCGGCCGGCATCCTGACCAGCCGAGGAGGCAAGACCTCACACGCAGCCGTGGTCGCACGAGGCATGGGGAAACCTTGCATCGTTGGATGCTCCCAGATAGAGATTGACCCCGATGGTAAGAGCTTTAGTGTTAATGGAAAAAAAATTGTGGCAGGAGGCCAGAAGATAACTATTGATGGGTCAACAGGTAAAGTCTATGTAGGAGCGGTTCCAACAGTTGATCCAGATATTTCATCTGAGTTCAAGGAACTTTTACAGTGGTCCTCTGAAATGAAGGGGATAAAGATAAGGGCAAATGCGGATACTGTAGAAGGCGCTTCACTTGCTCACAGGTATGGTGCCGAGGGGATCGGGCTTTGCAGGACCGAGCGTATGTTCAATCATCATGACAGAATAGTGCAGTTTGTGAATATGATAATGGCAGAAAATGAGGACGAGCGGAGGCAAGCGTTGGCAGAACTTGAGCCATTGCAAAGATCAGATTTTAAAGCTATTCTAAAAGAGATGAAAGGACTCCCTGTTACAATAAGACTTCTTGATCCGCCATTGCATGAGTTCCTGCCAAAGGAAGAAGATCTTATGCAGAAAATATTTGAGCTCAAGTCAGGCGGCGGTAATAATTCTGAGATTGCTCCCATAGAAAAGATTCTTCACAGGGTACATGAGCTCTCGGAGATAAACCCTATGCTAGGGCACAGGGGGGTCAGGATGGGAATATCGTTTCCCGAGATCTACGAGACCCAAATAAGGTCAATATGCGAGGCAGCAGCAGATCTGGCCAAAGAGAGCATAACAGTTGAACCACAGGTTATGGTGCCGCAGATAGGCCTAGTAGAGGAACTTGCAGTGGTAAGGCAAATCTTTGAATCAGTCAAGCGCGAGGTAGAACACCGACATAAGGTAAAACTAAGGATCAAGTTTGGGAGCATGATCGAAGTCGTTCGAGCATGCCTTGTAGCTGATGAGATTGCACACCTTGTAGATTTCATTAGTTTTGGTACAAATGACTTGACCCAGGCCACTTTTAGCTTTAGCCGGGAGGACGCCGAAGGCAAGTTTCTGCCATTTTACCTTGAAAAAGGAATTGTAACTGTAAACCCCTTTCAAAGCATTGACACAAAAGGAGTTGGCAGGCTGATGAAGGTGGCCATTGACCTGTCAAGAGGCGTGAAAAGGGATATAGAGATTGGCATCTGTGGCGAGCACGGGGGCGATCCTAGGTCGATCGAGTTTTGCAGCAACATCGGACTCGATTATGTGAGTGCTTCTTCTCACAGGATCCCAATTGCAATATTGGCCGCAGCCCAATCGGCCATAAAGCAAAACAAGCACCTTCCCCGCCAGAATCCTATCATATAACTTAAAATGTGACTAAAGGCCAGTGAGTGAGTAAATGGAGACTGCAAGTGGAGATGGCTCAGTAGCCTATGAATGTATGCGCTGTGGTACAAGGGTGACGGTTGAAGAACTTTCTAGGCTACCAGAGATAAAATGTATATGCGGTTTCAGAGTATTTCGAAAAGCTAGACCACCGATAGTAAAGCAGCTTAAAGCTGTCTAATTCTTTTACTTCCCTTTTCATACCCGCTTACGATATGTATGGAACTTCTTTGCGTGATCACGCATCTGTTCCATTCCTTCAAAGCTGGCGTTGCACTGATTGCACACGTACAATCTCTGCTCATGCACTAACTGCTGATGCTGCATAAAGTCCTCGATCTTGCGGAATTTGCGTCCACACTTGTCACACTTGTGTTTTTCAAACATGAGCATGATCCCTTACCCATCGCCGTTTTTGTTCTTGCTGCTGCTGTTATTCTGCCGATCCCAACACTTCCGACAGAGATTGCCTTCTATTTGCCAAGCAGGCTTGGAGTGATAATAAAACATCCCTAGCTTGCCGTTGCATATTGCGCAAAAATTCATTTTTTTATTATAATCGGTATCCTTTTTTTGATAGCATGATTTGCATAATAGTGTACCTGACTCCATTTCCCATTGCCACCGTGGCTTGTATTGGTCCTGATCAGCAAGCTCATTTTTGCATATTGCGCAAATATCAGAGGTCTCCTCCTTTGGCTTAAGTGCAAACTCTTTAGTCTTTTCTACATGGCAGATACCACACAGCATGCCATCAATACCCCATTCTTCGCTTGGCTTGTACTTGTGACGGCCAAGCTCTTTGCCGCATAAGGCGCAATTGAGGACCTGGCGTTTTCCAAATATATGCAAGTAAAATTATTATGAACCTCAACGGATACAAAAACGTATTTCTCTCTATCAAATTATGGGCGCTTGAGAGTAACTATTTTATATAGTGGATTTTCATAAAATCAACCATTCATGATGTAATTATCCAAAAATATTCAAAAAGAAATACTTTTTAACCACCCGACTATTCTCATTTGCTAGAATGAACAAACCTGTTATAGCAGGTATTGCTACGGGTATTCTTCTGGCAGGAATGATGTTAGTTCCTGGATTTTTTGGTGCGCAAGCACAACAAGAAGAGGGTACCACCGGCAATATAAAAAGAGTAACTATGATTGCAGACGAAGTTGATGTGCAGATAGCTCCAGACAATCCCTTACACCCAGGCGGTGTAACGTATAGAGCGATGGTCTTTAATGGAACAGTCCCAGGCCCCGTAATATCAGTCGACCAAGGAGATACAATTGAATTCACAATGATAAATGAAGGTGAAGTCATACACAGCATGGACTTCCATGCAGGTGATGGTACAACACAAGCGGTTGGGTCTAATGCTAGTGCAACTGGCTCAAACATTCAACCTGGTGAAACTGTGACATGGACATGGACGCCGAAGCGTGCAGGAGCCTTCTTCTACCACTGTGGTGCTGATGGCCTCAATGGCGTATGGGAGCACATTGCAAATGGCATGTATGGCGGAGTTGTAGTGCATCCACCGAACGAACGACCAGCTAAGGAATTCTATGTAGTCTTTGGCGAAATCTATACTAACAATGTACAAGGCCTATTCACTCCAGCAAACGGCACAGGAACACTAGATCTAAACAAATTCCTTGCAGGAAATCCGGACATCATAATGACTAACGGTATGGCCCACAAGTACGTCCCAGAGATAGGAGCAATTTCAAAGATACCATTGAACCCTAACGCCGAGATATTCCAAGTCCAGCCAGGTGAGCTGACAAGATGGTTCATAATCAATGCAGGTCCAAACGATGGAGTAGCATTCCACTTCATATCTGGAATACTTAGTGTCCATGACGGCTCAGTACAGAATAGATATGGCACGCAGGTATTGAATGACGAGACATGGTGGATACCTCCTGGATCAGGTAGCGTAATTGAAGCTGTATTCCCAGATGAGGGCATCTATGTAGGTGTCGATCACGCAATGAACGATGTGCTCAAAGGCGGAGCATTTGCTGTCCTAGCAACTCCGGAGTCGACTCCAGATGATCACCCCGCAGGGACAATGGTGCCTCCAAGAGGAAGCGACATGGTAAGTGGCCCGCCAATGGCTGCAAACGCAACCGCAGGGAACGCAACAGCTGGCCCCGCAACTAACGCAACAGAGGCTGCAACAGAAGTTGGTGTCCAGAACCAAACCTTGTCTGTCGTTAATGCAACAGGCACTAATGAAACAAGAGGTGCTGAAACCACTAATGTAACAGATACAGAGACAGCAGGCGCAACAGACGCAGGTGCAGCAGCAGGAGGTACTAATGCAACAGACGCAGGTGCAGCAGCAGGAGGTACTAATGCAACAGACGCAGGTGGAACAACAGGGACAGGCGCTACTGGTGGCGAAGGTGGTGCTACCGGCGTTTCCATAGTCCCTGGTTCTTCAAGCCTGACTACTGATGCATTCTCACCAAATCCAGTTCAAGTTAGCGTAGGCACTACAGTAACATGGACAAATGATGACGCACAACCACATACAGTCAATTCAGGCGAAACTCCAACGCAGAGTGGGCTGTTTGACTCTCCTATTATGGCTCCACAAGCAACATTTGACTTTACCTTCACAGAAGCCGGTGAGTACCCTTACTTCTGTATATTGCATCCAAACATGGTCGGAACAGTCAGCGTGAGCTGACCTCCACCTCTTCTTTTTTAATTAGCTAGTAACCCG